>CAXSEX010000393.1:0-654 GCA_964236415.1 uncultured Acetobacteraceae bacterium
GCACGTCATCCATATGCTGATGTTGCCGTCCGGGTCCGGCCGCCCGCTCCAGATCACCTGGTAGGCCTCGTACTCGCCGCGGGTCGCCGCGTCGGTCTGCGACACCGCCTCGCCCTTTTGCAGCGTCACCTCGAAGCCGGCCTCGGCCGCCATGGACTGGATCACCTCGCCCACCTGCGTGTCCGTCGGGTTGTTCACGACGCTGAGCGTGAGCTTGGGATGCGGCACCCCGGCGGCGGCCAGCAGGGCGCGGGCGCCGGGCAGGTCGCGCGTCGGGACCGGGTGGGCCGGGTCCCAGTAGCGGCTGCCGGGCGCTTCGGTCTGGTTGCTTGGGACGAAGCGCCCTTCGAACACGACCTGGTTGATGCCGTCGCGGTCGATGGATTTCGCGAACGCCTGCCGGATGCGGACATCATGGGCGAACGGCGTGTCGGCATAGGGGCCGTGGCCCAGGTTGAAGGACAGCATCTCGAAGCCGATGGACGGCAGCTGCACCACCCGGAGCCGCCGGTCCGCCTCCACCGCGGGCACGTCGGTGGCCGCCAGGCGGTTGGCGATGTCGAGCTGGCCGGATTGCAGGTTCACCCGCCGCACGGTGGAGTCCGGCATGACGCGGAACTCGATCCGGTCCAGGCCCACGGCGGCGGCGTTCCA
>CAXSEX010000393.1:664-4630 GCA_964236415.1 uncultured Acetobacteraceae bacterium
GCTGCAAGGTGATGTGGTCCTGGGCCACGCGCTCCACGAACGAGAACGGCCCGGCGCAGACCGGGTGCGCGGCGATGGCCTCGGTGGGCTGGTCCAGGATGCGCGGGGACAGCATGACGCCGGACCGGCTGGCGAGCAGCGCGAGCAGCGGGGTGTAGGGCGTGTCGAGGCGGATGCGGACCGTGTGAGGGTCCACCACGTCGATGCCGGCCACCGGCTTCAGCTCGCCGCGGCGGCTGCTGTAGGGGCGGAGCGGTAGCGTTCGAGGTTGGCGCGCACAGCCTCCGCGTCCATCGGCGTGCCGTCCTGGAACCGCACGCCGTCCCGCAGGTGGAGCGTGAGCGCCAGGCGGTCGGGCGACCAGTCCCAAGCGGTCGCCAGCTCGGGCACGAGGTTCAGCGAGGCGTCGAGGTTGAGCAGTTGGTCGCACATCGACAGGTTCACGTTGCGCTCGATGTAGGAGCCGCTGCGGGCGGGGTCGAAGGTGTCGAGGTCGAAATCCAGGCCGAAGCGCAGCGTGCCGGCCGCCTGGGCAGGCATCGGGGCGGCGGACAGCGGGGCCAGCAGGGCGGCGGCGATCAGCCAGGGACGCATCGAGGGTTCTCCGTGCATGTGGAGGTGAACGTCTGTCAGAGCGGATGGCAATGCCCGGGCGGCGCGCTTTCCAGAAGGATCAAAGGCACTTGCAACCTGATCGGCCCGATACTATCAATCTTTGACAATGGGGCAATCTTTGGTAAAGGGGCGCCGGAATGGGAACAAACGTCAATCTAACACCAGAGCTGGAGCGGTTCGCGCACGTTTGCGTTGAGACTGGACGCTTCAACAACGTAAGCGAGGTCGTGCGGTCCGCGCTGCGCATGCTGCAGGACGCCGAAGAACGAAAAGCTGCTTTCATCGCCTCGCTTGAGGAGGCCGTGGCTGAGGGTGACCGGGACGGCTTCATTGCGTCCGAAGACGTCGAAGCGGAGGTGACTGCCGCAATCAAGGCGGTGCGATCCCGGAAGCGGTGATGCCGGGGCGTTTTTCGCCGCGTGCCCGCCGCGAGTTGCGTGAAGCTGCCGAGTGGATCGCCGAGGATAGTCCCGCCGCCGCGGAAGCACTGCTTCAAGCAGTCATTCAAGCGGCCGACATGATCACAAGCAGGCCAGGGCTTGCACACCTTCGCCTGGACCTTGCAACCGACCGGTTCCGCTTCTGGTCGCTGCGTGGCTCTCCTTACATCCTCGTGTTCGATGTTGACCGGCTCCCGCCGATTGTCGCGCGCACAGTGCATCAATCGCGCGACTTGCCAGCCGTTTTGGGCGATCTCTGACCGCCCAGCGGGATTTGCACATCCTAGGAACTTTCTCTCTGAGAACCCGGTGGGCATCCCGCTGTCTCCCGACGCCGACACCTTCGCGTCATCGTACTTTGCAAGCTGGGTATGGAGGTGGCCGTCGTCGTGCCTTCCTCAGTAGATAGCGGCATAGCGGGCGCAGACCGCGGCCTCGTCCAGCCCGGCCAGCGCCTTCAGCTCGCCGCGCTTGAACCGGAGGTAAACGTCGTGCAGCGGGCCGAACCAGTCCGCCGCCGCGGCGCTCGCCTCGAAGTGGCCCATGGCCTCGGCAAGCGACGCGGGCAGCGGCGCCGGCGCCAGGCTGTCCAGGGTCCGGCGCCTGCGCAAACCGTCCAGCCCGGCCCAAACCAGCGCGCCGAGCGCCAAGTAAGGGCTTGCGGCGGCATCGGCCACGCGGAACTCGATGTTGAACTGATGCGCCGCGCTGTCCGGGGCGGCGGCATACACGGGGCACACGCGGACGGCGCTGCCGCGATCCTGCACGCCGAGGTCGGCCATCGTCGGCGCCCAGCGGCCCGGGCGCAGCCTGTAGTACGAGGCGGCGGACGGGGCGGTGACGGCGGCGAGGGCGGGCATGTGGTGCAGCATGCCGGCGGCCATGTGCTCCGCCGCGGCGGACAGCCCGTGCGGACGCGCCGGGTCGTGCGTGGCGGGCTGGCCCGCGCGGTCGAGCAGGCTCCAATGGACGTGGGTGCCGTTGCCGGTGCCGTCCGGGCGCAGCATAGGCGCCAGCACCGCCCGGTGGCCCAAGCTGGCGGCGGTGGCGCGGGCCAGCTCGCGCACCTGCACGGCCTGGTCGGCGGCGGACAGGCCCGGGGCAGGGCCGGCGGTGACCTCGAACTGGCAGGGGCCGTACTCCGCAAGGAAGGAGTCCGGCGCTATCCCAGCTTGGCGCATGGCGGCCAGCAGCGCGCCCCCGAACGGTCCCTGCCGGCGGAGCGCGTCCAGCGTGTAGGGCGAGCCGGGCCGGTCCTCGACGCCGGTATAAACCAACTCCTGCTCGAAAGCGGCGAGCAGGGTCAGGCCGAACTCCGCGTCCAGCGCCAGCAGGGCGCGGCGGAGGAACCCGCGCGGGCAGCACTCCCAGGGCACGCCGTCCGTGCCGTGGAAGTCGCCGAGCAGCAGGTGGATGTCCGGACCTCCCAGCGAGGGGATGGGCGTCCTCGTCCCCGGGTCCGGCACCAGCATCAGCTCGCCCGCGGTGCCGAACGGCGTGTCGTGGATGGGGCCGAACACGGAAAGCATGAGGTTGCTGGGGGCGAGGCCGACGCCGCGCCCCATGCGCTTCGGCAGATCGGCCAGCGGGATCGACTTGCCGCGCAGCAGCCCCGCAAGGTCGGCGGTGCCGACAAAGGCGAGCGGCTCCGGCGTCACGGCGCGACCCCGTACAGGCGGGCCGCGGTGCCGTGGAACAGGGCGTGCTGGTCCGCAGTTGCATACTCGGCCGCCACCTCGCGGAAGCGGGTGCAAAGCTCGGCGTAGCCCATGCTGCGCCGGGCCACGGGGTAGTCGCTGCCGAACATGCAGCGGCCGGGGCCGAAGGCGTCGATGCAGGTCCGCAGCGTGTCGCGGTCGGCTTCCCACGTGCGCTCCTTTGCGTAGGCGGCGAAGTTCGATAGTTTAATCGCGATGTTCGGCTGCCGCCCCATGGCGCGCAGCCCGGCCCGCCAGCGCGCCAGCCCCTCCGCGTCCCGGTCGTTGGGCGTGCCGCAATGGTTGACAACCAGCTGCTGGCCCGGCACGTCCCGCGCCAGGGCGGCCACCTCCTCCGCCTGGTGCGGGTTCATCAGCAGGTCGAGCGCCCAGCCGTGCCGGGCAAGCTCCGCGAGGCCGCGGCGCCATGCCGGATCGTTGACCAGGCCCTGGCGGGTCCAGCGCTTGGCTGGGTCCGGGTGCCAGCGGATCGTTTCGCGCACGGCGGCCACGCGCGGCGACGCCGCGTGGGCGTCCAGCAGCGCCGCAACGTTCGGGGCGGCGAGCGGGGCGGCTGCGACGTAGCGCGCCGCGATGCCGGGCGGCCGGGGCAGGGTGTCGAGCCAGGCGGTTTCCTCCACCGGGCTGCGCGCCGGGTCCCAAACGGCCTCGACATGGACGGAAGCGACCACGCCCTGGCCCGCGATGTCGGCGGCGTAGTCGGGCGGCAGGTAGTCGCGGCGCAGGAAGCCGATGTCGCCCAGCGCGGGGATCGCCGCTTCGGGGTTGGTCAGCCAGGGGTAACGGCCACCGGAAAG
Source organism: uncultured Acetobacteraceae bacterium (assembly GCA_964236415.1). GTDB lineage: Bacteria > Pseudomonadota > Alphaproteobacteria > Acetobacterales > Acetobacteraceae > CAHJXG01. Next base: position 4,235 of record CAXSEX010000393.1, read on the forward strand.
GTCCCACAGGTGGTGGTGCGCGTCGATGACGGGGCCGTCATAAAGGGGGGGCGACGTGCTCATCGCGGCATCGTGGCATTACCGGGCGGATCAGCCAATGAGGTGCCCGTCATCGGACTTGCCGAACGCCACCGTCGGCAGCCGCACCAGGGCGCTTGGGTCAGTAGAAGGCCGGCTCCTGCAGATCGGCTTTGGTTTGCAGAGCCAACGCGATCGCCTTCTGCACCGCACACGTCGTCAGGTCGACCCACACGGTGCTCAGCTCCCTCCTGTTCGGGCAACAGCCGGGACGGCGCGCCGCCGTGCCGGTCGCCCAAGCCCGCAATGCCGTCCGCGTTGCAGCGGTGCACCCAATCGCACAGGGTCTGCCGGTCCACCCCCGCCGCCTGCGCCGCA
>CAXSEX010000394.1:0-4626 GCA_964236415.1 uncultured Acetobacteraceae bacterium
ATCATACCTTGAGGTCAGACCGCCTGTCTGGTGGCAGTTGCTCCATAATGCCGCACCACTTTGTTCGCTGCCCTCAGCATACTCGACGGCACCGTCGTCGGCCGCTGCATGCCCAGGCATACCCATCGGGAGTTCATCGAATTCCTCAATGCCGTCGAACGCGCTGTCCCGGCAGGCAAGCTCGTCCATGCCATCACTGACAACGACGCCACGCACAAGCATCCAAAGGCCAAACACTGGCTCGCCGATCATCCGCGGTGGATATTCCACTTCACCCTCCCCTCGGCGTCCTGGATCAATGCCGTCGAGGGTTTCTTCCCAGCCATCACGCGCAGACGCATCCGACGTGGTGTCTTCACGTCCGTCGCCGACCTCCAGGACGCAATACGTTGCTACGTCCGCGAGCATGATCGCAATCCAAAGCCCTTTGTCTGGACCAAAACCGCCGAAGCAATCCTAACCAAACTCAGCCCAGTCCCTGTACCTTCTGATTGAGTCAGAGCACTAGGAGGCCGCCATCACGGCACCGGCAACAACACCCAAACCCCGTCGCAGCGTGTTGGACCTCCCCGTGCACGACGGCCCTTGGGACGATAACCTCTCGCTACGCCGGGAGGACATGTACGGCGACGACGGACGGTGACTTCCGCCTTCATCGACACCAACGCGCTCGTCTACGCCGACCAGGCCCACTCCGCCTTCCACCAGCCGGCCCGGGCAGCGCTGGGCCGGCTGGAGCAGGAGGGTGCCGAGCTCTGGATCAGCCGGCAAGTGCTGCGCGAGTATCTGGCCACCGTCACGCGCCCTGGCCCCGGCGGCGTGCCGGCGATGACGCGGGCGGCTGCGGCCGCCGCGGTCGAAGGCTTCGTCGGCGCCTACCGGATCGCTAAGGACGGCCCGCCTGCTGGACCTGGTCCGCACGGTGCCCATGGGCGGCAAGCAGGCGCACGACGCCAACATCGCCGCCACCATGCTGACGCACGGCATCCCGCGGCTGCTGACCTTCAACGCGGCCGACTTCCGGCGCTTCGATCCCCTGATCGAGGTCGTCGTCCCATGATGTCGCTGCACGACCAGGCGGGCGGGCGCAAGTACCTCACCCGAGAGGAGCCATCCGCTTCCTCCAGGCCGCTGACCAGGCGCCGCGCGACGTGCGCGCCTTCTGCCACACCCTGGGCTGGTCGGGCTGCCGGATCAGCGAGGCCCTGGCGCTCACGGCCGAGCGGATCGACGTCGCCACGGGCACGATCACCTTCGAGACCCTGAAGAAGCGCCAGCGCGGGCTGTTCCGCGCCGTGCCGGTTCCGCCCGAGCTCGCCACCATGCTCGACCTGGTGTTCGGGCTGCGCGGCCTGAAGGGACCCGCCGCCAAGGCTCCGCTCTGGACTTGGTCGCGTGCCACCGCCTGGCGCCGGGTCAAGGAGGTGCTGGCCGTGGCCGGGATCGAGGGCGCCCAGGCCAGCCCCAAGGGGCTGCGCCACGCCATGGGGGTCGCGGCCGTGGGCATCCCGCTCAACCTGGTGCAGCGCTGGATGGGCCACGCCCAGCTCACCACGACGGCGATCTACGCCGAGGCGGTCGGAGAGGAGGAGCGCTCCATCGCCGCCCGCATGTGGCGGTGACAGATGTACTGGGGCGGGCGATCCTGGAGGATGCGGACGAGGTGTTCCTGGCCACCACGACGGGCGGCGTGATGCCGGCGTCGCGTGTCGGCACCCGCGTCATGGGCAACGACCGCCCCGGCCCGGTTTCGCTGAGGCTGAAGGAGCTGCACTGGCAGCGGTCCCAGGAGGGCTGGCACAGGACTCCGGTGCGCCCGTTGCCGGTACTGGTGGCTGAGTAGGAGGCGCCTCAACTTGTGGCTGCCGCCCGCCCGGTCCTATGGTGGGGCTTATGCTGCACAAGCGAAGAGGCGTCCTGGCGCGGGCCGCGCTGGCAGTGCGCGGGGCTATCCTGCGGGTTGAGGACCACCTGGTGGACGCCGACCCTGGCTTGCTGCGCCTGACCCTTGCGCTGCGTGGCACGCTGTCCGTGGTTCTTGTGACCGCGGCGGCGGCGGCGGCATCCCGGCTGCTGGGCTGGCCGGTGCTGGACTTCGCCCCCGCGATCACCCTCAGCATGATGGCGCCGTTCCTGAGCCGGGAGCCGATGCTGCACCAGCGGCAGCGCACGCTGCTGGTGTTGGCGTTGCCGGCCATGGCGGCCACGGTGATGGCGGTTCTGTTGCACGGCCAGGGTCCGGTCGGGGACAGTTGCTTCCTGCTGGTGGTGTTCCTCGGCTTCCTGCTGCAGCCACGCGGCCCGCGGTTCCTGGGCATCGGGCTGGTGGCTGTTGTGATGACCTATGTCGGCCTTTACCTGGAACTGCCCCGCGAAACCCTGCTGCGCCAGGTGCTTGCCATCGCGGCGGCGCTGCCGGTGATCGCCTTTGCCTGCTTTGTCGCCGTTCCCGTCAACCCGGTCACGACGCAGCGCCGGATGGTGGCGGCGGTGCAGGCGCGTGCGGCGCGGGTGCTGCAGGCCGCCCGCGCCGATGCGGCTCCAACCCGCCTGCGGCACGACTTGGCCCGGCTGAACGAGGCCGCCCTGGCTGCCGACGACCAGCTTGCCGTGATCCACCCTGGCGGGCGGGACGCGCTGCGCACCGGATTGGTGGAAGTGGAACTGGCCGCCGCCCGCTTGGCTGCGGTTCTGGGCCGCGCCGGCCCCGTACCGCGCCAGGCCCTTCGCCTCCGGCTGCATGAGGCCCGGATGCGCCGGGGAGGCCGCTACGCCATGGCTCGCGGCCTGCCGGAGCCCGGCACGGTGCGCGACGCCCTCCTGGAACTGGGCCATGCCACCCACGCCCTGACCGCAGCGGCGGCCGTGGTCGGCCCGGCGTCAGCGGACCCGGCGCCTGTGCCGCCGGGTCCGCTGGCGTGGAAGGCGGCCGTGCGGGTCACGCTGGCGGCGGCTCTGGCGATGGCGGGCGGCATGGCGCTGTCGCCGCAGCGGTGGTTCTGGGCCGTGATCACGGTGTACGTCGTGTTGCTGAACGCGCGGACGCGTGGGGACGCCATCGTCCGCGGCTTGCAACGGCTCGGCGGGACGCTGCTGGGCATCGCGAGCGGCTTGGTGCTGGCGCTCGGGCTGGCCGACCACCCCGGCTTGCAGGTGGCGGCCCTCGTCGGGTCGGTGTTCGGGATGTACTACTTGTTCCTGGTCTCCTACACTGCGGGCATCTTCTGCGTGACGGTGATGCTGGGCCTGCTGTACGGGATGCTCGGCGCGTCGCTGGACACGGTGCTGACCCTGCGGCTGGAGGAGACCGCAGTGGGCGCTGCGGCGGCGATCCTGGTCGCAGCCGTCGTGTTCCCCGCCCACACGCGGCATCAGATCGCAGCATCTGGCCGGGCGGTGCTGGCGGCGATGGCTGGCGCGGTGCGCGCCAGCCGGCACGCGCTGCTCGGCGTGCCGGACGTGCCGCCGACGGAGGCGATGCGCGGCGTTGATCGGCAGGTGGCGGACTTGCGCCTGGCCCAGGCGCCCCTGGTCGCCGGCCGCGCGCTGTTGCGCCGCACCAGGCTCGACCGCCCTGTCCCGGTCTTGCTGGACTGCGTGCATGGGGTGCGGGTGCTGGCCGTCGCGGTGCAGGACCGTGCGGCCGTGAAAGACGCAGCGGACCTGTCTTCGCAGGCGATCGCGATCGAGGAAAGGCTGGCCAGCCTGGCCGCGGGGGAAAGCGCGCCGGCGTGCAACGCACCCCGCCCGCCCAGCCTTTCGGCAGGCAGCGCGGGCCGTGTGCAGGCAGCGCTGGATAATCTGGACCGTTCCATCGACCTGCTGGCCAAGCGGCTGGAAGCCGGCACCCTGGAACAGTTCGCACTTCTGTAGAGGAAGGACCCAACATCCGTAGGGCTGTTCAACGCTATGGCACAATGAGCATTTTGAGCATTTTTTCGATGCTTACGAGACCGGCGCGGTAGCGGTCTTGGCCCTGAGCCAAAACCTCTGTCACGAGCCGCCACTTCGGGTGGTGAGGTCGGCGTAGAAGGCTCGTTGGGGCGGGGTCTCGGCTGAACTGCCCATTACGGTCGAAAGCTGGAATGGGTGGACGACCGATTTCGTCTGCTTGCACCTGGGTGGCTGTGCTCGGAACTGCCTAGAACAGCTATTTCGGGCAGTTCCGATCGCCTCAAAGCCAAGCGTTCTTACACAGGCTCGTGGTCACTGAGCTACGTTAGACCACGCGACGGCCCTGGACAGGCGCAGGCGGTGCTCCATTGTCACCATGACGAAACTTTGGCCATAGGTGGCATGGCACTCGAACAGGGTGCGCCAGGACACGCCGCTCGGCCTCGCGTTTGTCCCCGCTGCGGTCGTGGCGGGCACCTTCATCATTTTCTTCGGCTCGGACTTCGCCTTCTCCACAACGGACTTTGCCGTCTACGACCTCAACCTCCCTGCCACCAGAAAAGCCTGCGACCGGGCCGTCGAGATGCTGCTGACCAGCTGGGACCCTATCGAACTTCAGCGCAGCGGCATCCTGATCCACGAGCTGAATTGCGACATCAGCCGCAGGCTGCCCAAGGGACCTTGTTGCATGGACCCGCCCGGTGGCGTCCGGGACCGGCGCGGCGTGGGAGG
>CAXSEX010000395.1:0-4608 GCA_964236415.1 uncultured Acetobacteraceae bacterium
ACGAACTGCTGATACACCATCGCCACCGACCGCCGCCGCACCGGCACGCCCGTGATGTCCCGCCCGTCCAGCAGCAACCGCCCGGAGGTCGGCTTTTCCAGCCCGGCCATCAGCCGCATCAGCGTCGTCTTGCCGGCCAGCGTCGGACCCAGCAGCACGTGCAGCGTGCCCCGGGCCAAGGTCAACGACACGTCGCGGATCAGCGCGTCCGGCCCCCGGACAAACCCGACATGCTCAAGCTGCAGGCTCACGCCGCCTCGTCCCGCTGCGACCGCAGCGCGTCCAGCGCCGCATCCACCCGCGCGATGTCCTGCGGCGTCATGTGCAGGCCGAGCTTGCTGCGGCGCCACACCACGTCCGCCGCGGTCTGCGCCCACTCGAAGCGGACGAGGTAGCGGAGTTCCGCCTCCGTCAGGTCGGCGCCGAGCACCGGGCCGAGCGCCTCCGCCGAGGCGGCGTCACCCAGCAAGTCATAAACGCAGGTGCCGTAGGCGCGCAGCAGCCGCCGCAGCGTCCGCTCGGCCATGAACGGGTAGCGGGAGCGCAGCGCGTCGAGCGCCGTGTCGAAGCCGTCCACCGGGAAGTCGCCGCCGGGCAGCGGCGCCGTGCCGGTCCAGCCAGCGGGCTTGGCGGTCGGCGTCGGCAGATGCGGCGCGAGCTTGGCCAGCGCCGCCTCCGCCAACCGCCGGTAGGTGGTGATCTTGCCGCCGAAGATGGAAAGCTGCGCGCCCTGCCCGTCCGGCGCGTCAAGCGTGAGCACGTAGTCGCGCGTGGCCGCCTGCGCCTTGGACGCGCCGTCGTCGTACAGCGGACGGACGCCTGAGTAGGTCCACACCACCTGGTCCGGCGTGACCGGGCGCACGAAGTACTCGCTGGTGCCGCGGCACAGGTACTCGATCTCCTCCGCGGAGGCATGGGCCTCGCGCGGATCATCCTTGTAATCGAGGTCCGTGGTGCCGATCAGCGTGAAGTCCTGCTCATACGGGATTGCGAAGAAGATGCGATTATCGGCGTTCTGGAAGATGTAGCAATGGTCTTCCGGATAGAGCCGCCGGACCACGATGTGGCTGCCCTTCACCATGCGGACCCGCGACGGCGTGTTCGCCCGCAGCACGGATTGCAGCACCTGCCCCACCCACGGCCCGGCGGCGTTCACCAGGGCGCGGGCCTGGATGACCTGCGGCTCCTCGCCGCCATGCTGCATGGTCACGCGCCACAGGCCGTCCACGCGCTCGGCCGCGATGCAGCGCGTGCGGGTCGCGACCACGGCGCCGCGCTCCGCCGCATCACGGGCGTTCAGCAGCACCATGCGCGAGTCCTCGACCCAGCAATCCGAGTACTCGAACGCGACCTTGTACTCGGGCTTGAGCATCCGCCCGGCCGGGTCGCTGCGCAGCCGCTTGGTGCGCGTCGGCGGCAGGCGCTTGCGCCCGCCCAGATGGTCATACAGGAACAAGCCCAGACGCAGCAGCCAGGCCGGGCGCAGACCCTTGTGGTGCGGCAGCACGAAGCGCAGCGGCCAGACGATGTGCGGCGCGATGCCCCACAGCACCTCCCGCTCCATCAGCGCCTCGCGCACCAGGCGGAACTCGTAATACTCCAGGTAACGCAGCCCGCCATGCACCAGCTTGGTGGAAGCCGACGAGGTCGCGGAGGCCAAGTCGTTGGCCTCGCACAGGTAAACCGACCAGCCCCGCCCCACGGCGTCGCGCGCGATGCCGCAGCCGTTGATGCCGCCGCCGATGATCGCGAGGTCGAAGATGTCCGGGGTGGCCGCCTGGGGCATGAAAATGCGCGTTCCTCAAGGTGGGCGCTTGCCGGCCCTCTCCTTGCGAACCCTAACCCGAACCAAACGCCGCCGCCAAGAGGTCAAAACGAACTTTCATCCGAAACTTCGTCTGCCTCGACCAGGCCGCCGGCCTCCACCACATCCACCTCGTTGGCCGCGCACAGGGCGGCGACCTCGGGCGACGGCAGCCGGTCGGTCACCAGCACATCCACATCGGACAGGTGGGCGATCCGCACGGGGGCGGCGCGCAGGAACTTGCTGCTGTCCGCCACCAGCATCACCCGGCGCGCGCTGGCGATGATCGCCTGGGACACCTGCACTTCCCGGATGTCGAAATCCAGCAAGGTGCCGTCGGCATCGATGGCCGAGGTGCCCACCACCGCGGTGTCCACGCGGAACTGCCGAATCTGTTCCACGGTGCCTGGGCCGATGATCCCGCCGTCGCTGTGCCGGATCACCCCGCCGGCCAGCACCACTTCGACCGCCGGATTGCGATGCAATTCGTTGGCGACGTGCAGGTTGTTGGTGATGACCAGCAGCCCGGCATGGCCGCCGAGCGCCCGGGCCACTGCCTCCGTCGTGGTGCCGATGTTGATGAACAGCGACGAATGCCCGGGCACCAGCGCCGCCGCCGCCGCACCGATCAGCCGCTTGTGCGGCGCCGCCACGGCCTTGCGCGCTTCGTAGGCCAGGTTCTCGATGCCCGAGGCGATCATGGCGCCGCCGTGCACGCGGGTCAGCGCGCGGGCCTCGCACAGCTCGTTCAGGTCACGGCGGATGGTTTGCGGAGTGACGGCAAAACGCTGCGCCAAGTCCTCAACTGACACCCGCCCGGCCTGGCGGGCGATGTCCAGGATCTCCACCAGCCGGCGCGACGCGGCGCGGGGCGGCAGCGCGTCCATCAGACGCCCAGGTTGAAGGCGAGGGAAATGCGCAGCTCCGTGCCGCGATAAGGCCGGACCTGGTGCTGCAGCCAGGACGGGAACAGGAGCAGCAGGCCGGGCTTTGGCAGGATCGTTTCGCCGCTGCCGGCAGACTGCCCATCGTCGCCTGCGAAGCGCAAGGTGGGCGCATACATCGCAGGCGCCGGGCCGCGCGGATCGATCATCTCGAACGCGCCGCCGAGCGATGGGTCCACGGCGCAGCCGCCGTCGGCGACATAGTAAGTGCCAGACCAGAACGACCCAGCGTGGTAATGCGCGATGTTGCCGTCGCCGGGTCCGTTCACGTTGGCCCAGGCCTGAGTCACCCAGGCGGGCCGAATGGGTTTGCCGAACCGGTCCGCGGTGAGCTGCGTCGCCGCCGACCGCGCAAGTGTCAGAACCTCGGTCACGTCCGGGCCGCCCCATTCGGCCAAGTCGCGCTCCGAATGCCACCCGCCGGCGTTGGACGAGTGGATGGAGGGGAACTGGTCCCGCCGGGCCAGAACCAACTGGCGCAGCCGGGCGTTGCGCGCCTCGGCATCCGGCAGCATGACCGCCGCAACCGGGGTCGCGAACAAGCCCCGCACCGCGATTTCCAATGGCATGGCGATCCCGTCCCGGTTCTGCGGGAGGACACGCCCGCCCCCGCCGTTCTGTCAAGCTCCACGAGGTGCCGAAGCGGGAGCATCGCGGCGTGACACAGCGCAGTGTAAGCGGCAGGGCAATGTTCCACGAGGGTCGTGCCACGGCCGTTCAAGCAACAGCTTTCCATGCCGCCACACACCTGCGCCACAAAAGTCAGGCATCAGCAGCTTGCTGCCTTGCCGCCCGTCCTTGAGGGCAGGCCCGCTTACTCTGCCCACCGGCCAGCAGCGGACGACAAGCTGCCATTACGATGCGCAGGAGACCCGACAGGGAGGGCGTGAATGGGCCGCGCCGCCGTGATCCTGCTGCTGCTCGCCTCGGTTTCCTGAACTTTGCGACGGTAGCGCGCCGCAGCCTCGCCCCGGCTGCGAACGTCCCATTTGTCGAGAATGCTGTGCACGTGGTTCTTGACCGTCGGCAGGGCGACCTGCAAGCGGCGCGCGATCAGCTTGTTCGGCAAGCCGTCCGCCAGCAGTTCCATGATCTCACGCTCGCGCGGCGTCAGAGCGTGGATACCGGCCCGCGTTGCACGGTCACTTGAGCGGTCGGCAAAGCGATTCAGCAACAAGGCGGTCAGCCGCGGCGGGCAGACGACTTCGCCCGCCGCAGCGCGGCGCACCGTTGAGATCAGGTCGCGCGACGAGGTATCCGGTCCCAAGTACCCGGAAATGCCAATATCAGCCCAAAGCAGGAATTCCTCGTCCCGCTCGCGCGTGGCCAGCACGACGACGCCCACCTTGGGAAGGCGCGTGCGAACGATGCCGACCAAAGCCATCGCTTCGGGGTGCGACGAGTCGATCACCACCAGGTCGGGCGTGAACTCGGCGGTCACCGCCTCGGCGGTTTCGCGGGAAAACGCGCCGAACGCCATGATGCCCTCGCCGCCGCGCAGCGTCTCCACCAACGCTTCCCGCAGGAAATGCACATGGCTGATAAACAGGATGACCATGAGACCCTCGTATATTTCCCAAGCTTTATCTCAAAAATCCGTTGCGAAAGCAAGATACTTACGTATTAGAACAGTAAGAATGCCAAAATTGTGACTTTCTGTACGGAATAGTACAATGCCGTTGCGGACAGTCCGTATGGAAGCTGCCGTGGTGGCGCTGGATAAATCCATTGAGGCAGCCTCCATGAGATGCCGGCCCATCAGATCACTGGCGAACACCTTGTCAGTGGCGCCTGCATTTTGGATTTCCCGCATTTTCCGTGCTGTCGTTGCAGGTTCGGACGAGCACATAGGAGGAACAC
>CAXSEX010000396.1:0-4596 GCA_964236415.1 uncultured Acetobacteraceae bacterium
CCCGCCGCTGTTGGGTGCCAGCAGCGCCTGCACCTCGACCAGGACCGGACGGGTGCCCTCCAGGCCCGCGAACACCGCGGACCCCGCGATGTTGCCCCGGCGCTCCGCCAGGAACAGCGCGGACGGGTTGGGCACCTCGGACAAACCCAGTTCGGTCATCTCGAACACGCCGATCTCGTCCGTCGCGCCGAAGCGGTTCTTGACGGCGCGCAGGATGCGGAACTGGTGGCCGCGGTCGCCCTCGAAGTACAGCACGGCATCGACCATGTGCTCCAGCACGCGCGGTCCGGCCAGCGCGCCTTCCTTGGTGACGTGGCCCACCAGCACGAGCGAGAAGCCGCGCGACTTCGCGAGCCGGATCAGCTCGAAGCTCGTGGCGCGCACCTGGGCGACGGTGCCGGGCGCGCTCTCGATGGCGTCAAGCCACATGGTTTGGATGCTGTCGATCACCACGAGCGCCAGATCGCGCTCCCCTTCCAAGGTGGCGGCGATGTCGCGCACGTTGATGGCGCTGGCGAGTTCGAGCGGCGCGTCCGCGAGGCCGAGCCGCTGCGCGCGCAGGCGGACCTGGTCGATGGACTCCTCGCCCGAGATATACATGACCCGGCGCCCGGCCCGCGCCAGCGTCGCCGCCGCCTGCAGCATCAGGGTCGATTTGCCGATGCCGGGGTCGCCGCCGACCAGCACGGCGGAAGCCGGCACCAGCCCGCCGCCCAGCACGCGGTCAAGCTCGGCGATGCCGGTCAGGCCGCGCGGCGGCGGGGCGGCAGTGCCTTGCAGGCCGACGAAGGTGACGCGCCGCCCGGTGCTGGCGCGGCCGACGGGGCCGGGCCGCGCCTCCACGGTTTCCTCGACTAGCGTGTTCCACTCGCCGCAGGCGTCGCAGCGCCCGGCCCATTTGGGATACACGGCGCCGCAGCTCTGGCAGACGTAGCGGGCAGCCGGCTTAGCCACGCCGGGTCCAGCGGTCGGCGAGCAGCAGGGCGGCAAGGAAGATGGTGGTTTCGGGGCGGGACTGGATGGCGTCGAGGTCCGTAAGTGCAGTTCCCGCAGCATTCACGAGTTCTGCTGCATTTACGAATTCAATGGCGATGGAAAGATCGTAGTCTGCATGGTGGCGTCCGTCTTGCAGTCGCACAAACGCCTTTGCGATGCCGATTAGTCTAGAGTCCAAAGGGCTAGGGCTGAGCAAAGCCAATGACGGCGGCAGAGGCTGGCCCGGAGAGCGGGCGTAGGCCTCGCACACCTTGCGCATCGCCGTGTGATTGTATGCACGCGCTACTTGATAACGCAGCGCATCACCCCCTGCGGCAAATAGCCGTGTTCCGTTCGACGTCAATCCGTGAAACACCGCGTAGTAGGCGGCGGATATGGCCCGCCTCATTTCGATTTGAGTTGGAGCGGCAAAATGTGTTTGAGGAGCGGAAGCGGCAATACCCTGTGGCTTGAAGATCAGCGTTCGCGCATGCTCCTCAAACTCCCAGGCATCCATTAAACGGAAACCGGACTCAAGCCGCGTATGGCTTCATATCTGAAGTAGGGAAAGTGATCCTCGAACGCCTCCAGCAGTTCGGGCATGAGTGTGTCCTGCAACGATCCTATCGCCGTCACCTGGCGCTCAGCCTCTGGACCCCACTCACTCGGGCCGGGAGCGGTCCTGAATACAACCCAGATGGCTGGATCACCATCGATGTCTCCTAGTCGCACATCAAAGCCGACAATGAAGTCAGGCAGCTTGTGCCGACCAACAATCTCTCGGACCTTCGTAACAACCGATGCATCTCTCATGAAGTCACCCTACCCCAACTCACCGCCGCAACTCCATCTGGATCGGCCCTTCCCGCCGGCCATGGGTGAACTGGTCCACCATCTGGTTGCCGCTTTGCAAAAGATCCGCCGCCGGCCCTTGCCAGACCAGCTTGCCGCGGAACAGCATCGCCGCCTGGTCGCCGATGCGGGTGGCACTCGCCATGTCGTGCGTGATCGCGACCGCCGTGCTGCCCAGGCGCTTCACGCAATCCACGATCAGCCCGTCGATCACCGCCCCCATGATCGGGTCGAGGCCGGTCGTCGGCTCGTCGAAGAACAGGATGTCCGGCTGGGCGGCGATGGCGCGCGCCAGGCCCACGCGCTTCTGCATCCCGCCCGACAGCTCCGCCGGCGACAGGTCGCCGACGCTGGGATCGAGGCCCACCTGCGCCAGGATCGCGCCGGCGCGGGCGCGCGCCTCAGCACGGGCCGCCTTGTGCTGGGCCAGGAGGCCGAAGGCGACGTTCTCCCACACCGTCAGGCTGTCGAACAGGGCGCCCGCCTGGAACAGCATGCCGATGCGGGCGTTCACCTGCTCCCGCTCCTGCCGCGGGAGGCGCAGCACGTCGCGGCCGTCGATCTCGATGCTGCCGGCATCTGGCTCGATCAGGCCGAGGATGCACTTCAGCAGCACCGACTTGCCGCTGCCGGAGCCGCCGATCACCACGGTGGACGTGCCGGCCGCGACATCCAGGTCGATGCCGTCCAGCACCGTCTTGGCCCCGAACGCCTTGGTCAGCCCGCGAATGCGGATCTTGGCATCACTCATCGGGCGAAGAACAGTTCAGTCAGCACGTAGTCGAACGCCAGGATCAGGATGCTGGCGGCGACCACGGCGCTGGTGGTCGCGGACCCCACGCCCTGCGCGCCGCCGCGGCTGTTGTAGCCATGGTAGCAGCCCATCAGCGCGATCAGGAAACCGAAGGTCGCCGCCTTGGCCAAGCCCGCCAGCACGTCCCCCGTCGTGAGGATGTTGAGCGTGCTGGTGAGATACCCCGACGGGTTGAACCCGAGCTTCGCGGTGCTGACCAGGAACCCGCCGGCGACGCCCAGGATGTCCGCCACCACCACCAGCAATGGCACCGCGATCACCACCGCCAGCAGGCGCGGCGCCACCAGGTACTTCATGGGATTGGTGGACAGCGTGCCGAGAGCGTCGATCTGGTCGGTGACGCGCATGGTGCCGAGTTCCGCCGCCATCGCCGCCCCCACCCGGCCCGCCACCATCAGCCCGGCCAGCACCGGCCCCAGCTCCCGCACCACGGACAGCACGACGATGCCCGCGATGGCGCTTTCGGCGCCGAAGCGGGAAAAGCCGGTGAAGGATTGCAGCGCGATCACCGCGCCGGAGAACACCGCCGTCAGCGCCACCACCGGCAGGCTGAAGTAGCTGAACTCGACCAAGGCCAGCAGGAACATCCGGCTGTAGAACGGCGGGCGCAGCAGGTGGGACAGGCCGGCGGCGCCGAACAGCGCCACCGCCCCCGTCGCGCGCACCGCCCCGAGCGTGCCGCGCCCGACGGCCGCCACCGCGTCCAAGGGAGCGATCATGCCCCGAGGTAGGCCCGGCGGTAGCGGCCCCCGAGCTGCGTCAGGATCTCGTAGCCGTTGGTGCCGCCCCTATGCGCCACCTCGTCCACCGGCATGCGCGGCCCGATCAGGTCCAGCCAACTGCCCACGGCGGCGCCGGGCGCGTCGGTGATGTCGAATGTCGAAAGGTCCATGGAGACACGCCCTACCAGCGGGACCGCCTGCTCGTCAAAGCACGCGGCCGCACTGTTGGTGAGACTGCGCGGATAGCCGTCCGCGTAGCCGACCGACACCGTGGCGATCCGGCTCGGCCGCCGCGCCGTCCAAACGCCGTTGTAGCCGACGCGCCCGCCGGGCGGCACCTCCCGCACCTGCAGGATGCGCGCCCGCAGCCGCACCGCCGCCCGCATCGGGTTGGGCCGCCCCGGCGTGGGGTTCACGCCGAACAGCGCGGCGCCGGGCCGGGCGAGGTCGGAGCCGAATGCCGGACCCAGGAAGCAGCCGGACGAGTTGGCCAGGCTGCACGGCGCCGCGGGCAGCCGGGAGCAGGCCTGGGCGAAGCGGTCCCGTTGGAGCGCGTTGATGGGATCGCCCGGCGCCTCGGCGGAGACCAGGTGCGTCATGATGTAAAGGAGCCGCACCCCGTCCAGCCGGCCCGGCTCCGCCGCCAGCGCGTCCACCTCTTCCGGCGGCAGGCCCAGGCGGTTCATCCCGGTGTCGATGTGCAGCAGCGCCGGCAGGGCACGGCCGAGCGTCCGCGCGTGGGCGGCCCAGTCCTCGATCTCGGCCAGCGATCCCAGCACCGGCGCGATGCCCGCGTCGGCATAGGCGGGCGCGTCGCCGGGCCACAGGCCGTTCAGGACGGCCAGCATGGCGCCGGGCGGCAAAGGGGGCAGCAGGGGGCGGATCGCCTGCGCCTCGCTCAGATGCGCCGTGAAGACGTGGCGGCACCCGGCGGCGAACAAGCGCCGTGCCACCGGCACCGCGCCCAGCCCGTAGGCGTCGGCCTTGAGCACCGCCGCGACCGGGCCGGACGGATGCGCCCGGCACAGCGTGCTCCAGTTGTCGGCGATGGCGTCGAGGTCGATGTCCAGCACGGCGCCGGTGCCGGCCCCCGGGATCAACCGTCGCCCGTGTGGATCACGTCGAGGTCGGCGAAACGGGTGTACTCGCCCTCGAACAGCACGTCGATCTTTCCGGTCGGGCCGTGCCGCTGCTTCTCGATCAGGATCTCGGCCTTGTTGTGCACCTGCTCCA
>CAXSEX010000397.1:0-4593 GCA_964236415.1 uncultured Acetobacteraceae bacterium
CTCGCTGACGGCGGTGGCGGTGGCCGGGGCGGGGGTGGACATGCAGCGGGACTACAACTCCGCATCCGCCGTTCACCTGTCAGACCTGGAGGGCGCGGCGGGGATCGGCCACGCGGCGGGGACGCGGGCGGTGGCGCGGATGAACCCGCGCCGGGCACGGACGGCGCGGCTGCCGGTGGTGTACGACCCGCGCGTGTCCGGCAGCCTTTTGTCCCACCTGACGGCCGCGATCAACGGCACGACGATCGCGCGCGGCACGAGCTTTTTTAAGGACATGTTGGGCCAGGCGGTGTTCGCGGCCGGCACCCAAGTGCATGACGACCCAAGGCGCCCGCGCGGCCTGCGGTCCAAGCCGTTCGACGCGGAGGGGGTGCCGACGACTGCCCGCGCGGTGGTGCAGGACGGCGTGCTCACGACCTGGCTGCTGGACAGCCGCAGTGCCCGGCAGTTGGGCTTGCGCTCCACCGGGCACGCGGTGCGCGGCACGGGCGGGCCGCCATCGCCCGCGCCGACCAACCTGTTCATGGCGCCGGGCACCCTGTCGCCCGCGGCGCTGATGGCGGACATCCGCGAGGGGTTGTACGTGACCGAGCTGATCGGCATGGGCGTGAACGGCATCACCGGCGACTACAGCCGGGGTGCGGCCGGGTTCATGATCCGCGGCGGCGTGCTGGCGGAGCCGGTGGCGGAGATCACGGTCGCCGGGTCGCTGCCGGCGATGTTCCGGGAGCTGACGGCGGCCGATGACCTGGTGCTGCGGCGCGGGACGGACGCGCCGACGGTGCGGATCGAGGGGATGACGCTCGCGGGGGCGTAGGTCAGAACCGGTCGCTGGCCGCCGCGGCCTCGACATAGCGGGCGGCGTCCTCGGGCAGGATCAGCCGCGCGGCTGCCAGGGCGTCCGCCGCCTCCTTCACCTTCGCCACGTAGGCATCCCGCGTGCCGTAGCGTTCCTCCAGCGACGGCCGGAGATCGCCGGTGCGTTCGCGGTCGGCTCGGGTGCGGGCAAAGGGAATGAACGTGCCGTCGCGGTCGCACAGCTCGGACGGGAAATCCTTGTAAACGTTGGTGCCGGTGTAGGTGCCGAGCGGGACTGCCAAATGCGGCAGGCGCAGGCCGGCGACCTCGTTGCCATCGGCGTCCACGGCCGGAACCATCGTGGGATAGGGCTGCACCGGCGCGGCGGGCGGGTCCGTCCAGTCCACCGGCCGGCCGGTCGGATTGTCGCCCGGCGCCCAGGTCACGCCGGGGACGGCCGGCATGCGGATGGCGGAGGCCGGCACGCCGGTCTCACCGTCGCGTCGGGGCACCATGCTGTCAGGCGGAGGTGCCCCCGTGGCGACCCAGGCGTCCAGGTTGGACAGCATGGCCCGCAGTGCCGGCCCGGCGCTGTTGGGGTTGCGCGGGTTGGCGCAGAAGCCCGGCGCGCCCGTGATGCCGAAGTGCCCGCCGTGCTGCGTTCCCGCCACCAGCATCACCCGCACGCCCGGCGGCAGCGCCACGTCGGCGCCCGCGCTGTCCGTGTGCACGAGCGACGCGCCTTTCTGCCAGTACTCCGTGGACGTGTTGCTCTCGATCACCAGCGGGTCGCTGCCGTCCCCATGCAGCAGGCTGGGTCCCGGGCCGTAGCCGAAGGGCGGCCAGGCTTCCGGGTAGAACCGGTCCTCGTGCTGCGTCGCGGTGCGGCCCGGCATGGCGAAGGGCTGGTTCGCGAACACCTTGCCGGCGCCGGAGATGTGCGGCAGCACCCCGTCGAACACGCGCCTACCAGCCTCGTCCCGGTTCATGCCGAGGTCGAGGAAGTGTCGCAGGAACCGCCCGCTGAGCGAGATGCCGACGGCGAGCGTGCGCCGGATGCCGGGTTCGGCCCGCAGGTGGCTGACCAGGTCGCGCGTGGCGGCGAAGCCGATGCCGTCCACGGTGGGGCGCGTGGCCTCGTAGGTCAATTCGTAGATGCGGCGCGGCACCGGCAGCGTGCCGAACGGCAGGAGCTGGATCGTGCTGCTGTCCACCCAGCCGAACTCGCCCGGCCGCAGCGGCGTCGGCGCGTCGGCCGTGCTGCTGCGCACGGTCAGGCGGGCGGTATCCATGGTGGCGACGGGGTAGGGCAGGCGGATGCGCTGCACCGCCTCGGGGCCGCGCGTGCCGGCGATGAACTCGTGCCGGATGCGGGCCACAATGGGCAGCGCGCCTTGCGGCACGACGGGCAGGGCGTCGAGAAAGCCATTTTGGGTTGCCGCGGGAACCCGGATGGCCATGCCGTTGTTGGCCCGGCTGGCCTCGGGCTGCCAGCCGGACCAGACCATCGTGTCACCGCGGCGGAGGGTGAAGGCGTTGCCGGCGTCGGCCAGGCTGCGTGGGTCGTTGATGGTGCCGGACGACGGTTCCGGCGCGTCGTTGACCCAGGACATCAGGAACTTGTTGCCGCGGTTGGTCACGTCATACAGCAACACGCCGTTGCCGCGCGCCGGGTCGGCCGGGCGCAGGATAAACACGTCGGTGTCGTATTCGATCATGCCCCGGGCATTGCGCGGCGCCTGGTCCAGCAGGGCGATGCCGGCGTTGGCGGGGTCCTTGGGGTCGAGCTCGCCGTGGGCGACCGCCTGGGTACGGACATACGGCCCGGCGCTGCCGAAGCTTGCGCCGTCGGCGAACGGCTCCTGCGACACGATGTCGAGCCGCACCAGGCGAGCGGCGGCCGGATGGGCCAGCAGCAGCGCACCAAGACCGAGCGCGGCGGTGATCGAGCATCGCATCCCGTTCCTCCGTGCCGGTGCTCCCGGCTATGGGACAGGCTGTGCTGGCAGCCCAAGGCTTGTCAACGCGGCGGGGCAGGCAGACCCCTATTTTCAGCTCTGGATCGGACTATATTCATCGGCGTCAACCGGAGAGATTTTACCGATGCGTCGCTCCTCTTCCCTCATCGCTGCCGTCGCGGTCGCTGCCCTGGCGCTTGCGCCCTCGCTTGCCGACGCGCGGGCTGGGGGCGGAAGCTCGTTTGGCAGCCGCGGTGGCCGCACCTTCTCTGCGCCGCCCACCACCAACACGGCGCCCTACATGGCCGCACCCATGGAGCGGAGCATGACCCCGCGCTCGGCGCCCTCTGCCCCGAGCTACGGCGCGCCGATGTCGCCCGCGTTCGGCGGCCGGTCCGCCTTCGGGTCTGGCCTGCTGGGCGGGCTGCTCGGGGTTGGCCTTGGCAGCATGCTGTTCGGTGGTGGCCTGTTCGGCGGGTCGGGCGGCATGGGCGGCATGGGCTTCCTCGGCCTCTTGCTGCAGGCCGCGCTGCTGTTCTTCGCCGTCCGCTGGCTGGTGCGCCGGTTCATGGGCAGCCGCCAGCCGGCGGTGGCGGGCGGCCCCAATTTCGCGCGCATGCAGCAGCCCTCCGCCCCGGTGGGCGGCGGAGGGCGCCCGGCTGCGACGCCCGTGCAGGTCGGCAAGCCCGACTATGAGGCATTCGACCGCCTGTTGCATGAGGTGCAGGCCGCGTGGTCGGCGCAGGACCTGAACGCGCTCCGTGCCGTCGCCACGCCGGAGATGGTCGGCTACTTCGGCGAGCAGTTGTCGGAGCAGGCGAGCCGTGGCCTGCGCAACACCGTCACCCACGTCAAGCTGGAGCAGGGCGACCTGTCGGAAGCCTGGTCGGAGGGCAATCGCGAGTATGCGACCGTCGCGATGCGCTTCTCCTCGCTGGACGTGACGCGCGACTCGGCCGGCCGCGTGGTGGACGGCGACATGGCGCTGCGCAGCATGGCAACGGAGCTTTGGACGTTCATGCGCTCGCGCGGCGGCCAATGGATCCTGTCGGCGATCCAGCAAGCGCGTTAAGCGCGAAAGCGCGCGCACTGAAAGGCCGCCGGGGCGACCCGGCGGCCTTTCGCGTTTGTGGGTTTCGCGTGCCGGGCGAATGTCGCCGCATCATGGAAACTTCACGTGCAAACGCGGGAGTCCGCCGCCATACGCGGGCGTGAAAGCTGGGCTGTCCTGACGTGAGGTTCGATCAGTCGCATGAATGCAACCCTTCCCATGCCAAACACCCATCAATACCGCGCCGTGTTCATCTCCGACACCCACTTGGGAACGCGCGGCTGCCGCAGCGATTTCCTTGCAGATTTCTTGGGCCGGATGTCGTGCGAGCATCTGTTCTTGGTCGGCGACATCGTTGATGGCTGGCGTCTGCGCAAATCCTGGTACTGGGACGCGGGCCATGACAAGGTCATCCGCCTGATCCTGCGCCATGCCCGCAACGGCGCCGCCGTGACCTACATCCCCGGCAACCATGACGAGTTGTTCCGTGCCTGGCTGCCCACCGCCATCGACCCTCACACGCTGGAGGTCGCGGGCATCGCGTTGCGCCCCGAGGCCACGCACGTCACCGCGGATGGCAGGAAGCTGCTGGTGATCCATGGTGACGAGTTCGACAGCGTGGTGCGCTACGCCCGGTTCCTGGCGGTGCTGGGCGACGGCGCCTACACGACCTCCTTGGTCGTCAACCGATGGTTCAACGCGCTGCGTCGCCGGCTGGGTTACCCTTATTGGTCGCTGTCGCAATGGCTGAAGCGCCAGGTCAAGGGCGCGGTGAAGGCCATCGAC
>CAXSEX010000398.1:0-3262 GCA_964236415.1 uncultured Acetobacteraceae bacterium
CTTGCACCTGCCCCTCGACGATCATCGGGTTGATGACCCGGCCCACGTCGTCTACCGCCACCATGTTCGCCACGGTGACGGTCCCGGTGTCGGGATCGACCTCGACTTCGCAGATGTGGCAGCCGCCGGGAAAGGTGAAGTTCTTGGGATCGTAGAACGCGGTTTCGTCGAGGCCCGGCTCAAGCTCCTCGATGGGGTAGTTGTGCGGCACGTAGGCCGCCAGCGAGATTTCAGCCAGCGTCTTGCTCTTGTCGGTGCCGGCGACGGAGAAGCGGCCGTCCTTGAACTCGATGTCCTCGACGGACGCTTCCATCAGATGGGCGGCGATCTTCTTGCCCTTGGCGATCACCTTGTCCATGGCCTTGACCATCGCGGACCCGCCCACCGCCAGGCTGCGGCTGCCGTAGGTGCCCATGCCGAACGGGATCTTGGCGGTGTCGCCGTGCACCACGTCCACCTGATCGACGGGGATGCCGAGCTGGTCGGAGACGAGCTGCGCGAACGTCGTCTCGTGCCCCTGCCCGTGGCTGTGCGTGCCGGTGAGCACGGTGACGCTGCCGGTCGGATGCACCCGGATATTGGCGACCTCATACAGCCCGGCGCGTGCACCCAACTGCCCCACCAGCTTGCTCGGCGCGATGCCGCAAGCCTCCACGTAGGTCGAGATGCCGATGCCGCGCAGCTTGCCGCGCGCCGCAGCCGCCCGGCGGCGGTCCGGGAACCCGTCCCAATCTGCGGCGGCCAGCGCGGACTTCAGCGTCGCCTCGTAGTCGCCGCTGTCGTAGTTCAGCGCCACCGGCGTCTGATACGGGAAGGCGTCGCGCGGGATGAAGTTAAGGCGGCGGATCGCCACCCGGTCCAGCCCCGTGTCGTGCGCGATCACGTCCACCAGCCGCTCCAGCAGGTAGGCCGACTCCGGCCGCCCGGCGCCGCGGTAGGCGTCCACCGGCACCGTGTGGGTGAACACCGCCTTCACCTCGGCGTAGATCGCAGGCGTCGTGTAAACGCCAGCGAGCAGCGTGGCGCTGAGATAGGTCGGGATGGCGGGCGCGAAGGTCGAAAGATACGCGCCCATGTTGGCGAGCGTGCTGACCCGCAGCGCCAGGAACTTGCCCTGCGCGTCCACTGCCATCGCCGCCTTGCTGTAGTGGTCGCGCCCGTGCGCGTCCGACATGAAGGCCTCGCTGCGGTCGCAGGTCCATTTCACCGGGCGGCGCAGCTTGCCGGCGGCCCAGGTGACGATGGCCTCCTCGGCATAGTGGTAGATCTTCGAGCCGAAGCCGCCGCCCACGTCGGGCGCCACCACGCGCAGCTTGTGCTCCGGGATGTGCAGCACGAAGGCGCCCATCAGCAGCCGGATCACATGCGGGTTCTGGCTTGTGGTATGGAGCGTGAACTCGCCCGAAGACCGGTCGAACTCGCCGATGGCCGCCCGCGGCTCCATGGCGTTCGGCACCAGCCGGTTGTTGGTCAGGTCCAGCTCGACGATGTGCGCCGCCTGGGCGAAGGCCGCATCGACCACCGCCTTGTCGCCGATGTGCCAATCGAAGCACACGTTGCCCGGCGCGTCGTCATGCACCAGCGGCGCGCCCGGCGCCACCGCGTCGCGCACCGCGGCGATGGCCGGCAGGTCCTCATAGTCGATGGCCAGCAGTTCGGCCGCGTTCTTCGCCTGTTGCCGGGTTTCCGCGATCACCACGGCGATGGGGTCGCCGACATGGCGCACCTTGCCGGCGGCGAGCACGGGATGCGGCGGCTCCGCCATGGGCGAGCCGTCCTTGTTGTGGACCTGCCAGCCGCAGGGCACGCCGCCCACGCCGTCCGCCTGCATGTCGGCGCCGGTGTAGACCGCGACCACGCCGGGCGCCGCGGCGGCTGCCGCGGTGTCGATGCCCAAAATCTTCGCGTGCGGCCGGTCGGCCCGATGGATCACCGCATAAAGCTGGCCCGGCCGGTTGATATCATCGGTGTAGCTGCCGCGCCCGCTGAGAAACCGGTGGTCTTCCTTGCGGCGCACCGAAGCGCCGATACCCTCGAAACCCATGGTGCTTCTTCCCTTTGCAGCCCCAGCTTGCCGCCGGTGGCGCGATTATTCGGCGGCGATCGGCAGTTCCTTGCCGTGCATCAACGGCCATGCGGCGGCGATGGCCTTGACGATGTTATGGTAGCCGGTGCAGCGGCACAGGTTGCCCTCAAGCCCGTGCCGGATCTGATCCTCGGTCAGGCCCTCCGGGTGCATCTGCACGAGGTCGATGGCGCTCATCACCATGCCCGGCGTGCAGAAGCCGCATTGCAGGGCATGGTGCTCGCGGAACATCGCCTGCATCGGGTGCAGGGTGCCATCGGCCGCAGCGATGCCCTCGATGGTAGTCACGTCCGACCCGTTCGCCTGGATCGCCAGCATGGTGCAGCTTTTGACCGACTCGCCGTCCACGTGCACCACGCACGCGCCGCACTGGCTCGTGTCGCAGCCGACATGCGTGCCTGTGAGGCCCATGCCTTCCCGCAGCAGCTCAACCAGCAGGGTCCTGCCTTCGACCTCGGCAGTGTGGCTTCGCCCGTTCACCGTCAGCGATACCTGCGGCATCGTTTCCCTCCCATAATGCAGATCGCGCGCCTGGCCGGCGGCCTGCGCACCTGACGTAGTGTGGTCGCCTCGACCGGCTAGGGTCAAGCGGGCGCGCTGAGCGACTCTCTCAATGCCGGCCGCTAGGCCGCTTGGGGCAGCATGCGCAGCGCCGGGAGCTCGTCGAGGTGGCAGGCTGCCTTCTGGCTCTCGCCCATCTCCCGCAGCAGCGGCTCCTCGGTCCGGCAGCGGTCGAACACGTAAGGGCAGCGGGTGTGGAAGCGGCAGCCGGAGGGCGGGCTGATCGGGCTGGGAACGTCGCCGGTCAGGATGATGCGGTCGCGCCGGGCCGTGGGGTCTGGCACCGGCACGGCGGACAGCAGCGCGCGGGTATAGGGATGGCGCGGGTTGGCAAACAGCGTCCGGCGCTCGGCGATCTCGACGATCTTGCCGAGGTACATGACCGCGACCCGGTGCGTCAGGTGCTCGACGATGGCCAGGTCATGGCTGATGAACAGCAGCGCCAGCCCAAGCTCGTCTTGCAGGTCGGACAGCAGGTTGACGATCTGCGCCTTCACCGACACGTCGAGCGCGGAAACGGCTTCGTCGCAGATGATCAGGTCGGCGCCGGGGGCGAGGGCGCGGGCGATGCCGATGCGCTGGCGCTGGCCGCCGCTGAATTCGTGCGGGAAGCGG
>CAXSEX010000398.1:3272-4569 GCA_964236415.1 uncultured Acetobacteraceae bacterium
GATCGACAGGGCCTGGATGCCGAGCTGTTGCTTGGTTTGCAGGGCCTGCAGGGTCGCGCTCTCCCGGGCGACATCAGCGTCGACCAGATTGCCGATCCCCGCCGTCATCGTGTCCATGAGCTTGGCCACGCGGTCATCGACCTCGCCGCCGCCCGCCAGGCCGAAGTTGCGCAGCGGCTCCGCGATGATGTCCCGCACCCGCATGCGGGGGTTGAGGCTGCTGAACGGGTCCTGAAACACCACCTGGATGCGTCGCCGCAATGGGCGCAACTGGCTGGCGGGGAGGTTGTCGATGCGCGCGCCGTCCAGCCAGACCTCGCCGTCGGTCGGGTCGATCAGCCGCAGGATGGCCTTGCCCACCGTGCTCTTGCCGCAGCCGCTTTCCCCCACCAGCGACAGCGTTTCGCCCTTCTCGATGGAGAAGGTCACGCCGTCCACCGCATAAACCTGCCCGGTGACGCCGCCCAGCAGCCCGCCGCGCAGCGGGAAATGCTTCTTCAGCGCATTCACTTCGAGCAGCGGCGGCGTCCGGGTCATGCCGCCTGCTCCCCTGTGGCATTGGCTGGCATGACATGCTCGGCGTAGTGGCAGGCGACGGAGTGGCCGGGCCGCTTCTGCTCGACCGCGGGTGCGACCGTGCGGCATAGGTCGGTGGCGCTCAGGCATCGCCCGGCGAAGGCGCAGCCCACGATGGGTTTGCGGAGCGACGGCACCAGGCCGGGGATCTCCGCGAGCTTGGAGCGCCCGCCCGCGGACAGCGAGGAACCGAGCCGCGGCACCGCGCCCAGCAGGCCCCGTGTGTAGGGATGCTGCGGGTTGGCGAAGATTTCGCCCGCCGTGGCTTCCTCCACCTTGCGCCCGGCGTACATCACGACCACGCGCTGCGCCATCTCCGCCACCACGCCCAGGTCGTGGGTGATCAGCAGGATGGCGGAGCCGATGCGGGTCTTGAGGTCCTGCATCAGGTCCAGGATTTGCGCCTGGATGGTCACGTCCAGCGCCGTCGTCGGCTCATCGGCGATCAGCAGCTTCGGGTTGCAGGCCAGGGCCATGGCGATCATCACCCGCTGCCGCATCCCGCCCGAAAGCTGGTGCGGGTACTCCCGCACCCGGCGGCCCGGCGCCGGGATGCCCACAAGCGTCAGCATCTCCACCGCCCGCGCCTCCGCCTGGCGCGCGGACAGGCCCTGGTGCAGGCGCAGCGTTTCGCCGATCTGCCGCCCGATGGTCAGCACCGGGTTCAGGCTGGTCATCGGCTCCTGGAAGATCATGCTGATGTCGTTGCCGCGCAGCTTGC
>CAXSEX010000399.1:0-747 GCA_964236415.1 uncultured Acetobacteraceae bacterium
GGTGGCGCTGGCCCGCGCCCGGCGGCTCGCGCCGTTCGCCGGGCTGGTCAACGCGGTGCTGCGCCGGGTGTCCGGGGCCGGCCCGGCGGCGCTCGACGGGCTGGACGGCCCGCGGCTCGACACGCCGCCCTGGCTTTGGGCAAGCTGGGGCGCCGACGCACGGGCCATCGCGGAGGCGCATGGGCAGGAGGCGCCGCTCGACCTGACGCTTCGCCCCGGCGCGGAACTGCCGCCGGGCGGGACGCTGCTGCCGACCGGGTCGGTGCGGCTGCCGGCGGGAACGCGGGTGCAGGACCTGCCGGGCTTCGACTCCGGCGCGTTCTGGGTTCAGGACGCCGCCGCCGCCCTGCCGGCTGCCCTGCTGCACGTGCGGCCAGGGGAGCGCGTAGCCGACTTATGCGCCGCCCCGGGCGGCAAGACCGCGCAGTTGGCTGCGGCCGGCGCGCAAGTCACGGCCGTGGAGCGCGACACCGCCCGCCTGCGCCGTCTGCACGAGAACCTGGCCCGTTTGCAGCTTGAGGTGGAGGTGGTGCAGGCCGACGCGACCAACTGGACCCCGCCCACGTTGTTCGACGCCGTGCTGCTGGACGCGCCGTGCAGCGCCACCGGCACCATCCGCCGCCACCCCGACGTGGCCCGCCTGAAGCGCCCGCGCGACGTGGCGGAGTCGGCGGCCGGGCAGGACCGGCTGCTGGCGGCCGCGACGGCCCTGCTGCGCCCGGGCGGTCGGCTGGTCTATGCCGTGTG
>CAXSEX010000399.1:757-4541 GCA_964236415.1 uncultured Acetobacteraceae bacterium
CGGAGGAGGGGCCGGGGCGCGTGGCCGTTCTGCCGGGCTTGCGCCCCGACCCGTTCACCGCGGCGGAACTGGCGGGCGTGCCCGCGGCGCTGACCCCGGAGGGCACGCTCCGCACCCACCCGGGCCTGTGGACGGAACGCGGCGGCGTGGACGGGTTCTTCGCGGCGCGCTTCATCCGGGCCTGACGGGCCGGTTACGATCGCTCGCATAATGGCTTGCGTCCGGCGTCCGCGGCTCTAGAACTCCCCCATGCCGCACCGTGATTCCCAATGGCCGCCGTCCCGGGTCGTCATGGCGCCCAGCCTGCTCGCCGCCGACTTTTCCCGCCTTGGGGAGGAGGCCGCGGCGGTTGAAGCGGCGGGCGCGGACTGGCTGCACCTGGACGTGATGGACGGCCATTTCGTGCCGAACATCTCGTTTGGCCCCCTGGTGCTCAAGGCGCTGCGCCGGCAGGTCAGCATCCCTTTCGACGTGCACCTGATGATCAGCCCCGCCGATCCCTACGTCCAGGCCTTCGCCGAGGCCGGGGCGGACCACATCATCGTGCACGCGGAGGCCGGGCCGCATCTGCACCGCACGCTGCAACTGGTGCGCTCGCTCGGCAAGCGCGCGGGCGTCGCGCTGAACCCGGGCACGCCGGCGTCGGCGGTCGCGCACGTGCTGGACGTCACGGACCTGGTGCTTGTCATGACGGTCAACCCGGGCTTCGGCGGCCAGGCGTTCATCGAGGGCCAGCTCGCCAAGGTGGCGGAGGTGCGCGCCATGATCGCCGGGCGGCCCATCGCAATCGAGGTGGATGGCGGCATCTCCTCCGAGACCGCGCCGCGGGCAGTCGCGGCCGGGGCAGGGGCGCTGGTGGCGGGAACCGCGGTGTTCGCGGCGAAGGACTATCGGGTGGCGATGGACGGGATGCGGGGCACGCCATGATCAAGCCAGGCCGGTGGGCGCGGGATGCGCGCCGGGTCATGGCCGGGATGCCGGTGCTGCGGATGGGCCGGGTGCCGGACGCGCCCGCCCTGCCGGTGCGCGACCCTTGGCCGGGCGATCCCGCCCGCGGCGCCCGGCTGCTGCAGGAGGAGATGCTGCTGTGCGGCGCCGTGCACCGGCTGGCGCCCGGCAACTGGGCCAGCACGCAGGGCCACGAGTCGCTGCGCGTCGCGGCGCACGGCTTCACCTGGCTGCGCGACCTCCGCGCGCTCGGCACGGACGCGGCCCGCGCCCGCGCCCGCGCCCTGGTCGCCGATTGGATGGCCACGCCCTCCTTGGAGCGGCTGGCGCGCCGCCCGGACGTGACCGGCGCGCGGATCACCGCTTGGCTGGGCCACTACGACTTCTTCGCCGCCAGCGCCGACGACACGTTCCGCACGCGGCTGATGGGCCGCCTGGTGGCGGATGCGCGCATGCTGGCGGCGTCCATGCCCACGGAGGAGCTGGACGCCCGCGCGCTCACGGCGTTGAAGGGCCTGATCGCCGCGGCCGTGGCGCTGCCGGACCATGCGGCGTTCCTGACCCGCGCGCTGCGGTTCCTGCCGCAGGAGATCGCGCGGCAGGTGCTGCCGGACGGCTGCCATGTGGAGCGCAGCCCGGCCGCGCAGCTCGCGGCCTTGCAGGACCTGACCGAGATCCGCGCCTTGCTGCAGGCCGCGCAGGCGCACCCGCCGACCGCGCTGGCCTCGGCCATCGAGCGCATGGCGCCGGCGCTCCGTGCGTTCCGGCACGGGGACGGGGGGCTGGCGCTGTTCAATGGGGCGAAAGAGGAGCAGGCCGCCCTGATCGACCTCGTGCTCAACCAGACCGGGCGCGGCGGCCGGGCGCCGGCGGGGCTGACGGAGGGCGGGTTCCACCGCCTGCAAGCCGGGCGCAGCGTGCTGGTCGTTGATTGCGGCGCGCCGCCGCCGCCCGGCATCGACCGGCTGGCCCATGCCGGCACGCTGTCCATCGAGGTGTCGGTCGGGCGCGACCGGATGATCGTGAACTGCGGCGCGGCACCCGCGGCCAGCCCGGCCTGGCAGGACGCGAGCCGCGCCACGGCGGCGCACTCCACCCTGGTGATCGCCGACACCAACTCGTCGGAACTGCGCCCTTGCGGCATCGGCCGCCATCCCAACCAGGTGGAAGTGCAGCGCCAGGAAGCCAATGGCGCGCATTGGCTGGAAGCAAGCCATGACGGCTACCTCGCCTCCTTCGGCGCGCTGCACCGGCGCCGCCTGTACATGGCGGAAAGCGGCGAGGACATCCGGGGGGAGGACGCGGTGGAAGGCGTCACGGCGCAGCCCTACGCCGTCCGCTTCCACCTGCACCCGGCCGTGGTCGCCACCTTGCAGCCGGACCAGGAGACGGTGCTGCTCCGCCTGCCCGGCGGCAGCAGTTGGCGCCTGCGGGCAGAGGGCGTGCAGATGTCGCTGGAAGAGAGCGTGTACCTCGGCGGCTCTGACCCGCGCCCGGCGCAGCAGGTCGTGCTGGCCGGCAAGGCGGACGGCGCGCAGCAGGTCAAGTGGGCGATCACCAAGGTGGCCTAAGCATCATTCTAATGATGCGTCTTCAACGACTCCCAAGCAGGCATTCGTGGCGCAAGCCACGAATGCCTGCTTAGGCCACGGCGCGGCTGTCCTGTCCCCGATCCCCCCCATGCGCCACCTGGCGCTGGTGCAGCCGCGCGTCGGCATCGGCGACATGATCTGGCACCTGCCGCACATCCGGGCGCTGGCGCGGCACGTCGCCGGCCGTGTCACGCTGGTGGCCCGGCCCCGGTCCATGGCGGACCAATTCGTCGGGCCGGAAGATGGGGTGCACGACATCCTGTGGGTTGAGCGCGGCCAATGGAGTCCGGGCGGGCGGCACGAGGGCAATGCCGGGATGGTGCGGCTGGTCCGCGACCTGCGCGCCCTTGGTTGCGACGGCGCGGTGCTGATGACCCGCAGCCGCAACCTGACATTGGCCGTGCTGGCAATGGGCGTGCGGCACCGGCACGGTTACGGCATCGGGATGCAGCGCCGGGTGCTGCGGGGACCGTTCCTGCCGCGGTCCGCATGGAAGGACCACCCCTACGACCAGGCAAGCGCGTGGATGGCGGCGGCCGGGATCGCGCTCGACCGGCCGGACCCCGTGCTGCATGTGCGCGAGGCGGACCGGCTCGCGGCGGTGCAACGGCTCCGGGCGGGCAGCCCGGCAGCGCCGGGCGGCCTGGCGAGACCAGGCGGCCTGGCGAGACCAGGCGACCTGGCAAGACCAGGTGGGTTCGTGGCGCTCGGCATCGCGGCCTCGGACGAGTGGAAAAACTGGGGCGCGGCGCGCTTCGCGGCGCTGGCGGCGGCGCTGCTGGACGCTGGATGGCCGGAGGTGGCGCTGGTGGGCGGCCCGGCGGAGCAGGGCATGGCGGATGCGATCACCGCGGCGCTCGGCGTGCAGGCGGGTCGGGTCCGGCTGGCGCTGGGCTGGCATCTCAGGCAGGTCGCGGCGCTGCTGGCCGAAGCGGCGTTCTATGTGGGCAACGACACCGCGGCGCTCAACATCGCGGCCGCAGCCGGCACGCGCAGCTACGGGCTGTTCGGCGCGACGCCGCCATTGGGACATAGCCCGCGGATCGTGCCCGTGCTGCCGCCGGGCGGGCTTGACCGGGCGCACGGCATGTCCGGCATCACGCCGGCTGCCGTCATGCGGGTGGTCAGCGAGGCCCCTTATGCGGGCGGCACCATTGATCGACCCGTGTGCGGCTGATGGGTTGCACCCATCCTACGCGGCCCATGCTGTAGGATGGGTGCAACCAATCGGCGGATGACGGTCA
>CAXSEX010000400.1:0-4505 GCA_964236415.1 uncultured Acetobacteraceae bacterium
GGCCCCCTTCGGCGCAATCACCACCAACTGGCAATCCCGCCCCGTCGAAAACGTGTTCGCAGGCATGAGCCACCCTCCCTTAACTGATCTGCCCGGCCGGCAAGGTCTGCCGCGTCACCTGCACGGTCTGCCCGCCTTCCAGGTTGACGATGAACCGCTCGTTGATCGCCTGGTACTGCACCTGCGCGTCCGACTGCACATACCCCAGGCTCGTCCGCGACACCGGGTTGTTGCTCGCGTCGCAGATCACCGTGAACGGCTGCGTCCCGTCCGTGCTGCCCAGGATGCCCTGCCCCAGCAGCCCCTGCAGGTACGACAACTGCGTGCTGCGAATGCGGCGGAACAGCCCGGCGCTGATCACCTGCCCCACGTACTGCCCCATCCCCGCGCTCAAGGTCTGCGCGATGAAGTTGGTCAGCCGCGTGTAGTTGTCCCCGTTGGTCGCGGCATTGGACGACGAGTTGTGCCCGCCCCGCACCCCCCAGAAGCTCCCCGCCGGCTGCGGGTTGGCGATCACGTCAAGGCCCGACCTCAGCAGCGCCGAAAGCTCCGCCGTGCTGTAGCCGCTCGCCTGCGACGACCCCGGCACCCCCGCCCGCTGCGTCCCCACCACGCCATACAGCGGCTTGTTGAGGCTCGACTGCTCCGGCGACAGGTTGGCGAGCCGCCCGGCCACGAACCCCTGCGGGCTGACCAGCCGGATCACCCCGGCCACCGGATCGGACCAGTACACCCAGTCGCCGAACATCAGCTTGGCCGCGTAGCTGTCCAGCCCCGCCCCCTGCTTCGCCGCCACCGCCGCCGGGATGCCCTGCCCTGCCGGCCCCGTCAGGATGGCATACAGCCCCTCCTGCACCGCAAAGCCCGCCTGCGCGTTCCAGGTCGCCGGGTCGTCCGCGTCGGCCAGCAGCATCAGGCTGCACCCCTGGCCGCGCAGCGCATACATCCCCTGGCGCGGCAGACCGTCCTGCCCCGCCAGCGTCTGCGCCGAAACGCCCGTCGCCCCGTCCGACCCGTTCAGCAGCATCTGCCCCATGATGTACAGGGGCGCCGTCCCCGTCGCCTGCCCCAGGCTCGCCACGCACAGCTGGCTCGGCCCCCGCAGCGCCCCGGTCCCCTGGTTCACCGCGTTGACCAGGTTCTGCCAGAACGCCTGCGAACTCGGCGCCTGCAGGTTGTCGAAGCTCTCCGCCGCCTGCCCCGCGATCCCGAGCGTCAGCCGCAACGTCCCCGCCGCCGACCCGGCGCCCAGCGTGATCCCCACGGCGTTCCCCAATGACCCCGCGTAACGCGCGGTCAGCAAAACGGGATACGCCCCGTTCGCGTAGGCGATGGCGTAGCTCGCCGCCGTTTCCGACCCGTCCGTCACCCGCACGCAGCGGAAGGACTGCGCCCCCTGCTGCACCGCGGTCGCGACGGGGGTGCCCATGTCGAACCGCCGCGCCTGGATCGGCCCAAAGGCGCGGGCGTAGTCCGCCATGGTGGACACGATCACCGGCTGGTTCACCGGCCCCCAGCCCGCCGACCCCACCACGCCAATGACGTTGGTCGGCACCCCGTTCAGCACCAGGTTCTGCGGCGGCACCACCTGCACATACAGGTCCGGCACCACCAGCGCCGTCGTGTTCAGGGTCCCCGCTTGCACGATCGGCATGGATCAGCCCTCCTCTGGCGGCGTCATGCGCACGTCGCACGCTGGCGTGCGCAAGCGCACGACGTGTGTGGCGTGCTCGGACGCCAAGACGCGCTCGATCTCCGCGGTGTCCCGCACCACGTCGCCCACCCGGTACGGCCCGAACGACCGCACCACGACCAAGTAGATCATGATTGATTTTCCTTTTCAGAGAACAGGACAGCTAGGCAACGACAGTCAAACGACCGTAGAAACCCCATCCATCGATGCAACGCCGAACAGCATGGACGGCAAGTTGCTGTCCGCGACCGTCGGATACTCCACGCTGTACAACAGGTCCCGCCGCCACACGCCCGCAACCGAGTTCGCGTCCAGCACCGACCCGCCGCTCAGCCGCAGCCAGCACCCCCAGCCGCCGACATCCAGGAACGCCGTGCCCGCAAGCGCCACGTCCACGCACCCCGCCACCCGGTCGCGCGACGCCGGGTCGGGGCACCAGGCCGTGACCCGGAACCCGGCCCGCTGCCGCCGCAGCTCCGTGCCGCCCACGCCGTCCGCCACCACCCGCGCCGCGATCCCGAGGCCCCCCGGCAGCAGGATGCCGTCGCCGTGCAGTTCCGCCGGACGCTCGGCGCGGATCAGCGCGGCGAGCACGGCGGCCACCACGCCCGGCGTGTCGCCCTGGCGCACGCGGTAGGCGCGGGGCACGCCATCGACCCGGACGCCCGCGACCTGCCCAGGCGCCGGGTCGCCCGCGAATAACACGGCCTCGCCCGCCACGGCCGCGGTGAGCGTCACCGGCGGCACGGCGCCTTGCCACTCGCCCAAGAAGCGCGTCACGTCCCGGAACCCCGCCGGCATCGACTGCACCGTGAGGTGCGCGATCCCCGCGGCCCCGTCCGCTTCCAGCGCCGCCGCCGTGGGCCAGCCACGGTACACCCGGCACGCCAGGCCCGGCGCCGATTCCTTGTCTGCGCCGCGGGGATACACGGCGCGCGCCACCGCAGCCGCCAGCGCCGCCTCCACGTCCGAAAGGTCCGGCACCGCTCACGCCCCCACTTGCCGCAACGAAACGCGCCAGCCGAACTCGCTCAGCGCCGCCGCCCCCACGACAAAACGCTGCCCCGCGTCGTCCGTCACCACGTCCGACCCGCGCAGCGCCGGCGCCCCCAGCGGCAGCAGCAAGGAGAAGCCCGCAAGGCCCCCATCCCCCGGCAGCCCGCCAGGCCGCCCGCCGCCGCCCGGCAGCAACTGCCCCGGCCAGCCCGACAGCACCGGGCGCACCCGCGACGCCACCACCCCGCCGTACTCCGCGAGGCCCACCTCCGCCGGCCCCGCTTCCCGCGACGCCCGCACCACCGCGTTGGTCAGCACGCACAGCGGCCGGTCCAACGGCGGCAGCAGCGCCACGAACAGCACCCCCCGCGCGCCTTGCAGCAGGTCGCCCGCTTGCAGGTAGGCGCTGTCGAAGATGCCGCGCTGCGCCCGCTCGTAGCCCGCAGGCCGGCGGTAGCCGGGGTCGCCCCCGTCGAACGCCGCCGGCAGCCGCAAAAAGCGCAGCTCCGGCCGCAGCGGGTCGGTTGCCCCCCGCGGCCGGTAGGCGTCGTACGGCGTGCCGAACACGCGCGCCGCCACCCCCATCCCCCGGCTCACCCGGTCGGCCAAGGTCCCAGCGTCCATCATGCCCTCACACCACCAGAACCACGGATTGCCGGCCCGAAAGGTTCGACCCCGGCGGCACCCCCAGGAACCCGCACAGCCGCCGACGCCACTGGTCGAACAGCCGCTCGCGGTCCTCCAGTTCCCGGGGATTGCGCACCCACCCGGCGGCGGAAGCCGTGTCCAGCCCCGCCCCGCTGTCCGGGATCGCCTGCTCCAGCCCGGCCAGCGTCTGGAGGAACGTGCGCAGCACCGCCTCCTCCGACGCCGTGAGGTTGCCCAGGCGGTACTCCACCGTTCCCCCCGCCTGCACGAACCACCAGCTCATGGCGCCCGACAGGTCCGCCCCGTGCGCGGGGTAGCCGAGGAACCGCCGCGCGTCCGTCCTTTCCCGCTCGCTCAGCATGGGCGCCCCCCTACCCGATATGCTCCACCATCACCGCGCGCTTGAACGCGGCGTTGGTCGCCGTCGGCACCACGGTGGGGTTGGTCAGCGTGTCGGACGGCGCGCAGAACCCGCCGATCCAGTACCAGGACTGCGCGATGATCTGCTGCAGCCGGTCCAGCGGCTCGCGCGTCACCATGGCGATGCCGTCCACCAAGCTGATGATGCTGTCCGCCGGCGCCACGTCCTGCGCCGCCATGCCGGCGAAATCGCCCTCGATCAGCGCCCCCTGCCCCACGATGATCGGACGCCGGATCACCGCACCCGGCAGCGTCGGGTGCGGCTGCACATACGCCTCCGTCGTCGGGATGAAGCGCAGCCCCAGGAAGTTGTTCACCATGCCGGACGCGAACACCTGGTTGGCGCTCGTCGCCCCCTGGAACAGCTGCCGGAAATCCGCGTCCGCAAACAACTGCCGCGCGCTCACCGCATCGAGGTAGCAGTTGTACGACCCGGCGATGTCCGGCACCGCGTTCAGCCGCAGCTTGCTCACCGCGTCCAGCAGCACGCTGATGGTCAGCTCGTCCGACGCCTGCAACGCCGTCGCCGTGCCGCGCCCGTTGGGCCGCGCGATCACGCTGGCGTTCGCCGCCTGCACTGCGTTGCCGAGCGCCCCGTCCGACACGCTCACGTTGCCGGAGCACGTCAGCGTGCCCGACACGCCCGCCGGCGCCGTCGAGCCGTTCGTCGCGTCCGCCGCCGTGCCCACCACCGTGTACACGCCGGAGCCGATGGTGACCGTCAGGCTGGTCGTCGCCCCCACCGGGC
>CAXSEX010000401.1:0-4484 GCA_964236415.1 uncultured Acetobacteraceae bacterium
GGCGCCGGCGACGTGCTGCGTGGGAGGGAGGGGGGTAATGGCGTTCATGCCACCTTAATGCGCCGCCCACCCGTTCGTTTCATCGTGGAAGCGTGGGAGCCGCCGCGGTCGCCCAGGCCCAGGCCCAAACCCATGCCGTGAACGGTTCATCACTCCGCCAGGCGCACGTGCGTGGCCGGCATCCCCGGCACGGGCACCGTGAAGGCGAACAGCCCGCCCTCCTGCGGACGCCGCCGCCGCTCCTCCTCGGACAGCGGCCAGGTGGCGGAGGTCACGAACACCGTGCCCAGCGCCTCCCCGCCAAAGGCCGGCATGGCCCAGGTTTCGTCCCGCCCGGTGGCCGGGTCGAACTCGTGCAGCGCCGGCTCGCGCAGGTCCACCCAGAACAGCCGCTCCCGTTCCGCGGCCCATGTCGGCGTTTCCCCGTTCAGCGCGCGGGCGTCCAGGACGCGGACAACGCCGGACCCGTCCGGCCCGGCGAGCGACCCGACCGTTCCTTGCTGCGCCATGCCGCTCCCCCCGCGCCTTGTGCCTGGCCGCGTCCGTCCGCATGGCAATGGCCGCCGATCCGCTCGGCCATCAGGCGCTGCAGCGTGTCCCCCTGCCGGGCGGCATGGGCGACCAGGCCCTCTTCCCGAAGGATGCGCTGCACCTCAAGGGCCGCGGCGCAGGCCACCGGATGAGCCTGGTAGGTTTGCCCGTGCATGAAGCCGCCCGAGCCGTCCCGCAGCGCCGCCACCACCGGTCCCGAGGCCAGGATGCCGCCGATCGGCGCGTAGCCGCCGCCGAGGCCCTTGGCGATGGCCTGGATGTCGGGTGCCGTGCCCTCCTGCTCCCAGACATGCAGGCTGCCCGTGCGGCCCATGCCGCACATCACCTCGTCCAGGATCAGCAGCGCGCCGTGCCGGTCGCACACCTCCCGCATGGCGGCGAAGTAGCCCGGCGCCGCCGTGACGCATCCCGCCGCCGCCCCCACGACCGGCTCGGCGCAGAAGGCCGCGACCGTTTCCGGGCCAAGCCGCTGGAACTCGGCCTCAAGCTCGGCGGCCAGGCGTCCGACGTACTGCGCGTCGCTCTCGTGCCGATCCTGGTAATGATAGGCGAAACCCGGCTGAACGCGGCGCCCAGCAGGGGTTCGTAGGGCGCGCGCCGGGCGAGGTGGCCGCCAGCCGACAGCGCGCCCAGCGTGGTGCCGTGGTAGCTTTGCCGCCGGGCGATGAACTGGGTCCGCCGGGGCTGCCCGGCCTCGATGAAGAACTGCCGGGCCAGCTTGATGGCGGCTTCCATCGCCTCGGAGCCGGAGCTGACGAAGAAGGCGTGGGAAAGGCCGCCCGGCTCGTCGGCCAGCAGCAAGTCGGCGAGCGCCTCAGCGGGTTCGGAGGTGAAGAAGCCGGTATGCGCGTAGGCCATCCGCCCCGCCTGCTCGGCCATGGCCGCCGCGACGCGCTTGTTGCCATGCCCGATGCAGGCGACGGCGGCCCCGCCCGACCCGTCGATGACGGTTTTGCCACTCGCCAGGCGCAGGCGGATGCCATGGCCGGCAACGGCCGTCTCGGACCTGTCCCGCAGGCTGCGCTGGATCAGGCGCGACATGGCGTGTCTCCTTTGGGCGCCGCTCTGCCAGGCTTGCACCCCGCGCTCACTCCGCCGCGGCGCCCAGCAGGCGTGCCTTGAGGTCTTCCGACGGCGGGCTGCTGCCGATGAAGCCGGCCAGGATGCGCGTCGCCAGGTCGGGGTTCGCGATGTCGCCGACCTGCTTGCCGTTGAACAGCACCCGCAGGCCGCGCTGCGTGCATATGTAGGCCAGCGTGTCGCCCACCGCGGCCCCCGGCGTCAGCGCGACCAGGCGCTCGAAGTCGTCCTTGTCGGACGGGGCGCACTCGCCGTGGCCGCAGTTCCTTTCCTCGCCTTCGCGGTACTGCTTCTCCACGTCCGCCTTGGAGGCCGCGTGCAGAAACTGCATCACCACCACCTTCGGACCCGGCGACGCCAGGATCGCGCGGGCGTCCCGGCTCCTTTGCGCCAGATACAGCCCGGCAATATAAACCTTCACCCTGAACACGGTCAGCGTCCGGATGCCAAGCCCGTTCAGCACCAGCGCCTGCCCGGCCAGCGGGTAGGTGTCAGGCAGGCTCAGGCCCGAGATGCTGGCCGCCTGCCCCGGTCCCACCAGACCCAGGCCGAGGCCGCACAGCGCCAGCAGCGCCAATCTCCGCTTCATCGGTCACTCCGTCCCATGCAGACCGTGGCCGGCGCTCCCCGCCGTCCCCGCTGCGGCCCTTCCCTGGCCTTCCAATGGTTATAAGAACGTTGAACCCGTCGCGCCAGGCGTTCAGCCCCGGAGCGCAGCATCGCCGGCGGCCTAGCCCGGCAGGGTCTCGGGTAGTCCCGGGGTGGCAGCCGCGTCAGTTCGAGGCGCGGGCAGCCTCGCCCCGGTCGCCACCTGATTGCCGATCATCTGCGCCATGTCGGCAGGCTAGGTGATGCTGGGTTTCTCGGCGTCCATGTCGTGATCCTAGCCGGACAAAGCAGCACGAAACCTCGCCATCCGCCATGGTGCCTGAAGCCTCTTTCCCTCGCCGAACCCTTTCCTGCCTTTGACCATGTTCCTTGCTTGGTCTGCCTAGCCCCGACCCTGCGATTCAGCCCTCAGCGCCGCTGCCCCCGCAGCGCCACCAGCAGCAGCGTCCCGAGCGCCGCGATGTCGAACAGCCCAATCGGCACCCGGCGCGCGGCGGAGTGGGCAATCACCGTCTGCACCGGCGACGGCGGCGGCAGGGAGGGCGCGGCGTCCGCCGGCTCCTTGCGGGCGGCAAACGCCTCGGCGCTGCCGTGATGGCTGGCCCAGACCTTGGTGAACTCCGCCCCCAGCAGGAAGATCTGCGACGAGTAGTAGATCCACAGCAGCACGACCACCAGCGCCCCAGCGGCGCCGTAGCTGCTCGCGACCGAGCTGCTGCCGATATACAGGCCGATCAGCGTCTTGCCGACCGTGAACAGGAAGGCCGTCGCCACCGCGCCCACCGCCACGTCCTTCCAGCGCAGTTGGCGGTCCGGCAGGATCTTGTAGATCGCCGCGAACAGCGCCGAGACCATCAGGAACGACACCACGAAGTTGACGAGGTGCAGGACCGTCTCGATCCCCGGGACGATGCGGTTCATCGTGCTGCCCAGCGCCGTCAGGGCGGCGCTCACCACCAGCGACACCAGCAGCAGGAAGCCGAGCGTCGCCACCAGCCCAAGGCTCGCCGCCCGCGCCTTCAGCATGCCGGTCACGCCGGTCGGCGCCTGCGCCTTCCAGATGACGTTCAGCGACGCCTGCATCTCGCCGAACACGCCGGTTGCGGTCACCAGCAGGGTGATGATGCCGATGACCGTGGCCCAGATGCCGCTCGACTTGTTGCCGGCGCCGGCGATCATGGCCTGCACCGCTTCCGCCGCCTGGTCGCCCATCATGCCGCGCAGCTGCCCGACCATGGCGCCCTGCGCCGCCTGTTCGCCGAAGGCCAGCCCGGCAATCGCGATGCAGATGACCAGCACCGGGGCGATGGAGAAGATGGTGTAGTAGGCGATGGCCGCCCCGCGGCTCAGCGCCTCGTCCTCGATGTAGTCGGCCACGGTTTCCCGCAGCATCGACCAAGTTCTGCCCAGCATGGCGCCGTCAACCCCGCTTGGGCGCCGCGGCCCCATGCCGCGGCTGCCGTTCAGGACCGGGAACGATCACGCAAACCAACGGTTGCAGGCTATTTCGCTCCGCCGGGTGCCACCAGCGGGCAGCCGCCCTCCGCCATCGGCCGGAACGCCTGGTCGGGCGGGATGGTGGACACCAACGTGTAAAGGTCCCAGCGCGAAGCGGACTGCGCCGGCGTTTTCACGCGGAACACGTACATCGCGTGCACCGCCCGGCCGTCCGGGCGCACCGTGACGGTGCCGAACAGCGGGTCCTCGATGGGCGCGCGGCGCATCGCCTCGACCACCTTCTCCCCCTCGATGCTGCCGGCGAGCTTGGCCGCGCGCAGGTAAGCCATGACCGAGGAATATACCCCCGCATGGTTCTCGGTCGGCACGCGGCCGGGCATGCGCTCGGCGAAACGCCGGGCAAAGGCGCGGGTGGCGTCGTTGAGGTCCCAATAGAACGCCTCGGTCAGCAGCAGGCCCTGCGCCGCTTCCGTGCCCAGCGCGTCCACGTCGGTGATTTGGGTGAACAGCCCGGCCAGCGTCGCGGTCCGCGTCACCCCGAACTCGGCCGCCTGCTTGGCCGCGTTGATGAAATCAAGGCCCGTGGAGGCGAAGGCGATCACCTTCGCCCCGGATGACTGCGCTTGCAGCAAGTATGAGGAAAAGTCCGTCGTGCCCAGCGGGTGCCGGACCGACCCGGCGACGGTGCCGCCCAGGCGGGCCAGCGCCTCCGTCGTGTCCCGCTCCAGCGCCGCGCCCAGCGCGTAGTCGAAACCCACGAAATAGAACGGTCCCACGTCCTTCAG
>CAXSEX010000402.1:0-4456 GCA_964236415.1 uncultured Acetobacteraceae bacterium
GGGTGGCGAAGACCGTCAAGAAGGCCGCGGCGAGGAATCCGGCCGCAGCAAAGAAAGCCGCAGGCAAGAAGGCCGTGCCGCAGGCCAAGGGCCAGGCCGTGCGCCCGAACGTTCCAGCCGCACTCTCGGGCGATGTGCTGGACCGGCTCTGGTCCGTGGTCATGGACCGGCGGTCGGCGGACCCGGCGTATAGCCACTCGGCCCGCCTGCTCAGCCGCGGCACCACGAAAGTCGCGCAGAAATTCGGCGAGGAAGCCGTCGAGTGCCTGATCGAGGCCGTGGCGGGCAACAAGCCGGCGCTGATCTCCGAGAGCGCCGACGTGCTATACCACTTGATGGTCATGTGGGTCGCGTCGGGCATCGAGCCCGCGGATGTCTGGTCCGAACTGGTGCGCCGCGAGGGCGTCAGCGGCTTGGTTGAGAAAGCGTCACGGCTGCGCTCCCCGGTGCTGGCGGGGACTACAAAGATCCCCTGACTTGGCGCCCGGACGGCTTGGCGTCAGGATTGGGCGTCGGGTGACACGATCATGCAATTGGTGCGGACCCGGACCAGACGCTCGCACGCATGCGCGGCGGCATCCCGGGACAGGCCGACCAAACGGGCGCGATACAGGGTGCCCCGGGGCTGGCGGACGCTCGACACCGCCGGGCGGGCGCCGCCCAGCACGTCGCGCGCCGTTTCGCGTGCCGCCGCAGTCGCCGCAGTCGCCATGCTGGCATTCTCGAACGCGCCGACTTGCACGGCCCAGTTGCCGGCGACAGGTCCTCCGTGACGGAGGACGACCGGTGCCGCGTTGGCCGGCGACACCAGGCTGAACGTCGTTGGACGCCGTGGAGCGGGCATCGCAGCGGCGAATTGCCGTGGCGGCGCGACGGCCCAGGTGCGCCCGGCCATGGCCGGGCTTGCCTGCCGTGGAAGGAAGGCCGGCTCTGGACGCTGCGCCTGCCTGAGCCGGGACGGAACCACGGCCTCTGGCGGCTCGGCGGCTGAAGCGTCCGAAGACTCCGCCGACTCGGTCGGTTGCGGCGCCAGGACGATGTAGCCGCCGGGCGATGCGGCGGGCGGCGCTTCCGGCGCTTGGGCGACCTGCACCGGCGGGCTTGGCAGCGGCCGCACGATGGGCTGCGCCGCGGCCGGCGGCGCAGGGGGCAGCGCATTCAACGCCGCGGCCACGGCGGGCGAGTAGCTCGCCGCTTCGACCCCCGGCACCGCGCCGTTGGCGTAACGTGGGCCGTCCGGGATCTGCACCGGCAAGGCACTCATTACATATTGCTCGCCCGGCGAGCGCGCGTTGGGGGACACACCGGCAATCCTGGGGCCGATGCTCGCCACGTAGCGCCGGGTTTCCAGCGGCAGCGAGCGGCTGCGGGTCAGGTAGTCGTCGAGCCGGCCCGGCCCGGCGTTGTACGCCGCCAGGAACCCTGGGGAGCCATAGATGTCGTACATCTCGCGGATGTAGGCCGTGCCTGCCATGATGTTGTTGTGAGGGTCGAAGGGATCGCTGCCCAACTCCGGGTAGCGTCCCCTGAGTTCGTCATAAGTGGCGGGCATGACCTGCATCAGGCCCATGGCGCCCGCGCCGGAGGTGATCAGGTCGCCGCCGCCGCCATACAGATGTCCGCCGGACTCCTGGCGCATCACCTCGCGGACCCAGCGCTCCGGCACGTCGAACTTGGCGGCGGCCTCGGTGACGTAAGGTCCCCAAGGGTCGCTCGCCGGCCCAGGCGGGGTGTAGTTGCGGCGGGCGTGCGACAGGTACTGCGTCGATTCCTGCTGCGCGCTGATCTGCTGCGGCTGACTCGCGCAGGCCGACAGCAGGGCAAGCACCGCGACGCCGCCCAGAAGGCAGGCCGTGGATTGGAGGTGAACCGAAACAACTGCGGGAAAACGGCAATGCGGCATGGACGCGGCCTCCGTCGTGGCGCGGCCGTCAAACGGCCGGAGGGCACAACGGCTTGGAAGCCGTCGTTCAGGTCAGCAGGGGGTTAACCCCAACTCCTGCGTTAGCCTAGGTTGAATCTTCTGGCAACAGTTTGTTACGGATTGACGATGCTGCCGGGAAAAACCCGCGGCGGTGTCGCCGCTCGGCGACACACGGATGGGGAGCAAGCGGCGGGGTGGCGGTTGCAGTGCCGTGCCGGATCGGCTATCGCGCGCCGGTGAGCGCAACCCTGGACCCTCGCGGCACGGCCGACCTCGTGCTGCATTCAGACCATTCGGCCGGGGCGCGGCAGCGCCTTGCCGTGCAGGACGCGCGGGACGGCCTGGCGCTGTGGCGGCTCGGGATGACGCTGGGCTGGTTCGACATCCGGCTGCGCTACCGTGGCTCGGTGCTCGGCCCGTTCTGGCTGACGCTGTCAACGGGCGTGATGATCGGCGCGCTCGGCGTGCTGTACTCGCAGCTGTTCAAGATGGAGCTGCACGACTACCTGCCGTTCCTGGCGCTGTCGCTCGTGCTGTGGAACGTGCTGGGCGCCGTGGTGAACGACGCTTGCGGCAGCTTCCAGCAGGCGGAGGGCATGATCCGCTCGCAGCGCATGCCGTTCACGCTGTATGCCATCCGGGTCATGACCCGGAACCTGCTGGTGCTGGCGCACAACATCCCGGTGATCCTGGTGGTGTATGCCGTCTTCAACGTGTGGCCGGGCCTTCCCGCGTGGGCCGCGGCGCCAGGCCTCCTGCTGTGGGTGGTCGATGGGCTGGCCGCGTGCCTGCTGCTGGGCGCGGTGTGCGCCCGGTTCCGCGACATCCCGCCCATCGTCGGCAGCGTCATGCAGATCGCGTTCTTCATCAGCCCGATCATCTGGAAGCCCGAGTTGCTGAAAGGGCCGCAGGCGGCGCTGCTGCCGTTCAACCCGTTCTATACCCTGCTTGAGATCGTGCGGGCGCCGCTGTTGGGAGGAAGGGCGGATTGGCTGGTCTGGCTGTCCGCCCTGGGCTACAGCGCCCTGCTTTGCGGCGTGGCCTGGATGCTGTTCACGCGCGTGCGCGGCCGTCTGGCGTTCTGGGTCTGACCATGGCGGCCATCGACGTGGACGGCGTGGACGTCAGCTTCCCGATCTACCATGGCAACAGCCGCAGCCTGAAACGGACGATGTTCGCCGCGGCCAGCCGGCGCTTGCAGGAGGACGGGCGGCACCGAATCGTGGTGCAGGCGCTGCGCAACGTGTCGCTGCACCTCCGCAGCGGCGACCGGCTCGGCCTGATCGGCGGCAACGGGGCGGGTAAGACCACGCTGCTGCGCACGCTGGCCGGCATCTACGAGCCTGTGGTCGGCTCCGTGCACGTGCGCGGCACCATCGGCGCCCTGCTCGATCCCAACCTCGGCATGAACCCCGAGCTGACCGGGCGCGAGAACATCGCGTTGCGCGGGCTTTACAGCGGCCTGCCTCGCGCGGCGATCCGGCGCCTGGAGGACGACGTGCAGGAGTTCGCCGAGTTGGCGGAGTTCCTCGACCTGCCGGTGCGCTTCTACAGTTCCGGCATGGTGATCCGGCTGGGCTTCGCGCTCGCCACCGCCATTCGGCCGCAGGTGCTGCTGATGGACGAATGGTTCCTGGCCGGCGACGCGGCGTTCATGGAGCGGGCGCGGGGCCGGCTGGAGGACATGGTGCGCGGCGCCGAGATCCTGGTGCTGTCGTCGCACTCCGTTCCGGTGATCCTCGATTGGAGCACCCGGGTGATCTGGCTGGACCAGGGCCGGGTGATGGCCGATGGGGACCCGCGGGAGGTGATGGACCGCTATCACGGCACGGCGGCGCCGGAAGCCAACCCGGAGATCGGCCTGGTCGATCAGTCCACGAGCGCCTGATACGCCAGGACGCGCAGCTCCCGGCGGATCGGGTAGGTGGAACTGGGCGTGAGCTGGGTCATCATGACCACGGCCATGTCCTCGGCCGGGTCGATCCAGAACGCGGTGCTGGCCGCCCCGCCCCAGGCATACTCGCCCGGCGACCCCAGGATCTGCGCGCGCGCCGGATCGAGCATGATGGAGAAGCCCAGGCCGAAGCCGATGCCTTCGTAGTTGCTTTCGCTGAATCGCGCCTGGCCCATGCGGGCCATGTCGCCGCCCAGGTGGTTCGCCGTCATCAGCTCCACCGTCTTGCGGCCCAGCAGGCGCTCGCCGTCCAGCGTGCCGCGGTTCAGCATCATGCGGCAGAAGCGCATGTAGTCACGCCCGGTGCCCACCAGCCCGCCACCGCCGGACGCGATGCCGCAGGGGGCCGCGAACCGGCTGGTCGCCGGGTCGTCGAGCAGCGCGGCCCGGCCATCGTCCCCCCGGATGTAGTTCGCGGCGAACCGGCCCAGCTTGTCCGGCGCCACCTGGAACGCCGTGTCCGCCATGCCGAGCGGCGCGATGACCCGGTCGTGCAGGAACCGCCCGAACTCCTGCCCTGACAGCACGGCCACTAGATGGCCCAGCACGTCGGTGGCGATGCTGTAGTTCCAGGCCGA
>CAXSEX010000403.1:0-4449 GCA_964236415.1 uncultured Acetobacteraceae bacterium
CGCGCGGGCATCACCTACGCGCTCTGCCACGCCGCATGATGGCCAAAGTCCAGATTAGAGATCCTTGTCGAAACCCTTGACCACTATTTCCAAGCCATCAAGGAATGACGCAACTGCGTCGGTGCTGATTTAGGTAAGTAAAGGCACCATAGCGTAGCATCATCCTGATGACGGCAGCGCGGAGCCACGGCATCCGCCGCCTGGGGCGCCCGCAATGCGAGGACCGGCGCGACCTGCTACCGCTTTGAAGCTGGGCACGGAGGTAGGCACCTTGAGCTATGATGTGGCGCGGTTCCATGCGGAAGGGGTTTGCGTGTCATCGACCCAGTTGCAGCAGCTCGCGCGGGCCGGGCAGGGGGGATGTTCCAGCAAGGATTTCGCATCCACGGTTCGGACGAGGGTCGCCGCCCCCGCGTGGAGGAGGCGGACCTGGATCGGGCCATGGAGGTGCTTG
Source organism: uncultured Acetobacteraceae bacterium (assembly GCA_964236415.1). GTDB lineage: Bacteria > Pseudomonadota > Alphaproteobacteria > Acetobacterales > Acetobacteraceae > CAHJXG01. The sequence goes on from CAXSEX010000403.1 coordinate 455, forward strand.
GCGTCCCCGGCAGCGTTCGGGACCTTCGCCGCAGGCTGGACGCCCTTCTTGACGACCTTCCACCCTCGGTCTCTCGTCTGCGCTTGAGCGAGCGCCTGCTGCGCTGGATGGGCCTCACCCTGCGCGCAAGGCCGCCGATGCGGCGCTGGTCGCTGGCCCAGGTGAGCAGGCCGACGGAACAAAGCGAATTCGTGATCGGTGGCGTTGGACGGCCCGTTCCCAACATTGATGCTGGCGGCGAAGTTTGCCAAACCGCGAGTTCCGGCAATACCCTGCGCCCATCCGGCCACCACGACCGGCATCGCCAGAACGCATAGGGAGACGGAATGGAAGCCACCTCGCGACGGAGCATCCTCGCGGCGTCCGCAACGGGAGCCCTGTTGGCAGCAACGGGCAGCGCGTCTGCCCAGCCCACCCAAGCAGCAGCGCCCGGCGCTCCCACGATGGACTCGCTGCGCCAGCTGATCGAGGCCGCGCGCGCCAACTCACCCGGGCTTGCGGACCTGCTGGTCCGGCACCTGCCTGGCTTGCAGGCCGGCGGGGCCGCCGCGGTGCCCCCATCCGACACTGTGCCCACCGCGGGCACCACGACGGTCGGCACCGTGGCGTCCAGCAACGTCGCGGCCGTCTGGGGCCAGGATGCACTGTTCGCGCTGAGCTCGGACAAGCCGGCCACGATCTCGATTGACACTCAGGCTCCCGTGCCGATGGCGCGCGTGGGCGGGACGGACTACTGGTTCCGCCTTGAGACGCTTCGCATCGGCGCCACGCACCGCTTCGCCTTGTTCTCCGGCGGGCGCGACGTCGGCGCCAACGCGATGGCCGGCTACACGCCGGACAGCTACCCCATCGAGGGTGCGGCCCGCGGCACCCTGTCCAAGAAGCGGACCGTCACCAGCCGGATCTACGGCGGCGCACAGGCGGATTACTGGATCTACGCCAACGCCGGGATCGACACGGTCCGTGGCGCGCCCTTGATGGTCTGGAAAGACGGGCAGAACTGCGTGGGTGCCCGCGACCTGATCAACTTCCGCATGCAGACCGTCACCGACAACCTGGTCCATCAGAAGCGGATCCCGCCGATGGTGCACCTGCTGATTGCGCCGGGGACCGGCGGCGAGGAGCGGCCCCTACGGTTTGCCGGCGAGGACCAGGGCAACGTCATGCGCAGCCTGCAATACGACACCGTGTCGGACCGCTATGGCCGCTACCTGCAGGAGGAGGTGCTCCCCGAAGTCGAGAAGACGGTTAAGCTGCGGCAGGACGCATATTCGCGCGGCGCGATCGGGCAGTCTTCCGGGGGCATCTGCTCCTTCACGCTGGCCTGGTTCCATCCCGAACGGTTCAGCCGGGTGCATTCGACCATCGGCAGCTTCACCGGGCTGCAATGGCTGCCGGACGACAATCTCGAAGGCGGCTACATCCTGTCCAATCGGGTCCGGCGCGACCCGAAGCGCAACATGCGGGTCTGGATGTCGGACGGCATGAACGACATCGAGGTGGACAGCAACGGTCGGCAGGACCTCTACGTGGCCGGCAGCTGGCCGTTGAACAACATCCAGCTCGCCAACGCGCTGAAGACGCGCGGCTACGATTTCCATTTCCGCTTCGGCACGGCGACGCACTCCAGCGCGCAGGGCAGCATGGACCTGCCAGAGTCGCTCAGCTGGCTGTGGCGCGACTACGATCCCGAAAGGACGGAGGCGACCTTCGAGCAGGAAGCGACGGAGCGCGCCAAGCCGATCTACCGGGTGCAGATCGCCAATCGTGATGCGTGGTGACGTGCCGGATCCGGTCTGGTCAGAAATGAGGCGAGCGGCTACGGCTGCACTGGCCTGCCCAGGAAGCCGAGCAGGTGGCGCACCACCTCGCCAGGTTGTTCCTGCTGCACCCAATGGCCGGCACCCTGGATCAGCGCAACGGGCGCCATGCGGGTACAAGCCGTGCCCTGCATGCGCTCCAGCGCCCCCGGCGCTTGATGGATGCCCCAGTCGGCAGCGCCGGAGATGAAGCAGGACGGCACGCCGATGCTGCAGCCGGCAAACACCTCCAGCTCGGCGTCGAAGCGGCCGGAGGTGCGGCAGCGGTACTACTGCAGCCCGCCCTGGAAGCCTGTGCGGGCGTATTCCGCGGCATAGACCGCGAGTTCCGCTTCCGGCAGCCAGCGGCAGGCGGTGATCTGGGCGGCGTCCGGCATCTCGGCCGCCACGGTGGCGGCCATGTCCATGATGCAGTAGGTCGGCAGTTTCGCCAACTCCTCTGCTGTCCAACCGGCGAGCGGGAACGGCTGGTTGCCGGGCCAGTCGGCGCCCTTGTGGTGGTGGTAGCCACGCAGGAAGTCGTGTAGGCCCTGGGCCGCGTGGCGCATGTCGGCATCGGCGTCGCGGGTCGAGTAATACCATTGGTAATGCTTGCGCGGCCGCGGCAGCGCCGCCAGCGCCGCGTGGATGTCGGGCTGCGGCGGCCGGCGCCGTCCGGGCGGACCGGCAAACGGCGCGCTGATCAACCTCACGGCAGGGAAGATGTCGGGGCGCAGCAGCGCGCACCACGCCGCGACCGAGGCGCCGAAATCGTGCCCGACCACCGCCGCGACCTGGGTGGTCCCGATGGCGTCCAGCAGGTCCAGCACGTCGCGCACCAGGTTCAGCATGTGGAAGCTGCCAAGGTCACCGTCATACCCTGGATCCCAGCCGGTGGTGCGGCCATAGCCGCGCTGGTCGGGGGCGATGACGTGGTAGCCGGCCGCGGCCAACGCCGGCATCACCTTACGCCAGCTGTAGGCCAGCTCCGGGAAGCCGTGCAGCAACAGCAGGCAGGGCCGCCCCGGCGCTTCAAAGCCCGACTCCAGCACGTGCATGCGCAGCCCGTTGCCGTTCTCCACCAGCCGCGCGGAGATCCCCGGCGGCAGGATGGCGTCGTCCATCGCGCCGATCTGGTCCATGGCATTCTCCCCGTTTGCCGCAGCAGAAACCGGGAGGATGGCGACGGCAAGCGCCACGTGCGGGCCATGCTGGCGCGGGAAACCGCGTAGAGGCAGCGGCGACAGGCCAGGGATGGCGCTGCAATCGCCATCAACCGCAATGAACGATTGTGCCGGGTCGCGGAACATTGTTGAAAGCCGGTCGGATTGGCTGTTGCGGAGCATGCTCAGCGGTTCCAGCGTTGGCCTGCCTTTTCAGGTATATGTCTACCTCGACGTCTTCTTAACCCAACGAGGGGAGAGATTATGACCTTTGGACCTGGTGCCGTCGCGACTTGTGTGGAAGTAGCTTGAGCGGCGTGTTTCCGGCGGGCTGATAGTGGGAGGGCTCAAGCGGCGAGATCAACGGGGACGGGAGCGGCAAGCGTCTCGCCCGAAGTCTGCCATCCGTCGACCTTGCGCATGGTGATCTGACCTGAGGCGAGCGGCGCCCAGAACAGCATGGCGGCGGTCTCGGCGGACGGCAGCACGGTTTGCGTCTTGATGCGGCGCTTGAACCCCTCGTGCAGCCGCTCGATGGCGTTGGTGGTCCGCGCCGACTTCCACTGCCTCGGGGGCAGGCGGAGAAAGGCGAACAGCCAGCGAAACCGCAAGACGGTTTGCAGATCAACTCGCGGGCGGGGCCGTGGGCGGCGGGAGCATGGTGCCGGGTGCTCACGGCTAGAACTCCTCCCAGCTGTCTGCGCCGGCTGCTGCCCTGTTGGAGAGCGCGGGCTTGGGCAGGGCGGCGTTGTCGCGGTTCCGGCCGCCTCGGGCCACGACCTTGAGGGCCGTGGCCACCTTGGGCCGCGGCGCGGGATGGCCGGGCGCCGGGCGGCGCAGCGGCTCGACGTTCGAGGCCGACGCGTTGCTTTCCTCTTGGCCGAGCTGGAAGCGACCGGTGAGGCGGGCCAGTTCCTCGGTTTCCTGGGCGAGCGCGTGGGAAGCCGCCGTGCTCTGCTCGACCATGGCCGCGTTCTGCTGCGTGACCTGGTCCATCTGGTTCACCGCCGTGTTCACCTCGGCCAGCCCCGTC
>CAXSEX010000404.1:0-4434 GCA_964236415.1 uncultured Acetobacteraceae bacterium
CAGGAGGCCGAACCGGTTCACGTCATGCAAGGCGAGGCTGACGATCTCCTTCAACGGCCAAAGGATGATGAAGGCCGCCAGGAGGAAGCTCGGCAGGATCAGGCAGTAGGCGGTCGCCCGGCGCCCCATGACGTTCGGGACGCCGTTACTTCTTGGCCAGGATCTCGTCAGCCTTTGCAGCCGCGTCGTGCAGCGTCGGCTCGATCTCGGCCCGGCCGAGGTAGATCGTCTGCAGCGCGTTTGAGGTCACGGTCGCCACCTCCTCCCAGCCGGCGATCACCGGGGCGAAGCGGGCACCAGGCAGCAGGGAGGTGAACACCTTGAGGTCCGGGTCGTCGGCGAAATAGGGGTCGGCCGCCTCCTTGGCGTTGACCGGCAGGAAGCCCTCGATCTTGTCGAACTTCGTGCGCTGGTCCGTGGTGAACAGGAAGTCGAGGAACTTCCACGCTTCCTCCTTAACTTTCGAGTTGTCGAACAGCACGATGGAGTCGGTCACGCCATAGGTGCCGCGCACGCCGCCCGGCCCGGCCGGGATCGCGGCCACGCCGTATTGCAGGGTCGGCGCCTCCTTCTTGATCTGGCTGGACAGGAAGGGCGCGGTGATGACGGTGGCGACCTTGCCCTGCTTGAACAGGTTCTGCACGTCCTCCCGCGAGTACGACGTGACGCCCGGCTGCGTCAGGCCGCCGTTGATGTAGCTGCGATACAGCTTAGCCGCTGCGGCGGCGGCCGTGCTGCCAAGGCCGGACTTGCCATCCTGCACGATCTCGCCGCCCTGCGACCACAGGGCGTAGTAGAAGTAAACGTCGGTCTCGATCTCCTTGCCCTGCAGCCCGAACGCGAACACGCCCGGCGTGGACGCCTTGATCTTCTCAGCATCGGCCGTGAATTCCGCCCACGTCCCGGGCGGCCCACTCAGCCCTGCCTTCGCGAACACGTCCTTGTTGTAGTACAGCGCCCGCGCCGACGCCGCGATCGGCAGGCCATAGACCTTGCCGTCCATGACCGAGGGCTTCAGGAACGTGTCGATGAAGCGCGCCTTGAACTCGGGCGTCACGTGGGAGTCGAGCGGCGCGACGATGCCCTGCGACACGTAGTCGAGCAGCCATCGCGTGCCGATGATCGACAGGTCGGCATTCGCCCCGGCGGAGATGTCGGTCGTCAGCTTCTGCTGCAGGTTGTCCCACGGCACGACCTCGATCTGGATCTTGGTGCCCGGGTTCGCCGCCTCGAACGCCTGCGCGGCCTCGTTGAAGTAAGGGCCGGTGCCCTTGGAATACTCGGCGATGGTGACGCGGACCGTGCCGGCGCCCGCCGTGCCCGACAGCGCGAACACGCCGCCGCACGCGAGCAGCAGGGCCTTGAAGCCTGATCGTTCCATGGGGCTTGCCTTCCGGTGCGCACGCAGGGGTTTGAGCTGCGAGACTATCTATGTAACCTCGCCGCATGCAAGCCGGCGATCCCTTCCGCCTCGATGGGCAGAGCGTGCTGATCACCGGCGCGGGCGGCGGCATCGGCCGGGCGCTGGTCGCGGCGTTCCAGGCCGCCGGCGCCGTGGTGGCGGGCGCCGACCGCGAGGATGCGGCCATGGACGGGCTTGGCCTCGCGCACCGCCTGGCCTTCGACATCGCCGATGCGGCGGCGGCCGGTCGGGCAATCGCCGGGCTGATCGCCGAGGCCGGGGCGCCGGACGTGCTGGTTAACAACGCCGGCCATACCCGTGGCGAAACGCTCGCCCAAGTGGACGGCGCCGTGTGGGACCATGAGATCGCCGTCAACCTCGATGGCCCGTTCCACGTCACGGCGCCGGTGGCCGCGGCGATGGCCGCGCGGGGCAGCGGGGCCATCGTGTTCATCTCCTCCGTCAACGCCCTCGCCCATCACGGCAACCCCGCCTACTCCGCGGCCAAGGCCGGCACCATCGCCTATGCCCGGGCGCTTGCGACCGAGTATGGCGCGCAGGGCGTCCGGGCCAACGTGGTCTGCCCCGGCTCGGTGCGCTCGCCCGCCTGGGACCACCGGTTCGAACGGAACCCAGCCTTGCTGGACCGCATCGCCCCGCACTACCCGCTGGGGCGCATGGTGGAGGCGGGCGAGGTTGCCCGCGCCGCCCTGTTCCTGGCGTCCCCGGCGGCGTCGGGGGTGACGGGGGTGGTGCTGCCGGTGGATGCCGGGCTGATGGCGGGCAACCTGCGCTTCGTGCGGGACGTGATCGGGGGGCGCTGAGGTGGCCAGTTTGCAGGCGAAGGCGCTGGGCAAGCGTTACGGGATGGTGCATGTCCTGGGTGGCATCGACCTCCATGTGGCGGACGGCGAGTTCGTGGTGCTCGTCGGCCCGTCCGGCTGCGGCAAATCGACGCTGCTGCGGATGATCGCGGGGCTGGAGGACGTGTCGGAGGGCGAGCTGTGGATCGGCGACCGGCTCGCCAACCGGCTGGCGCCGCAGCAGCGCAACATCTCCATGGTGTTCCAAAGCTACGCGCTGTTCCCGCACATGACCACGCGCGCCAACATCGGCTTCGGGCCACGGATGCGGCGCGACGCGCCGGGCACCATCCATGCCAAGGTGGAGGCCGCCGCCGCCATCCTCAACCTGCACGGCACCCTGGACCGTTACCCCCGCCAGCTTTCGGGCGGGCAGCGGCAGCGGGTCGCCATGGGCCGCACCATCGTGCGCCAGCCGGACCTGTTCCTGTTCGACGAGCCGCTGTCCAACCTGGACGCCAAGCTGCGGGTGCAGATGCGGACCGAGATCAAGGCGCTGCACCAGCAGCTCAAAACGACGGTCATCTACGTCACGCACGACCAGATCGAGGCCATGACGATGGCCGACCGCATCGTCGTGATGAACGCCGGGCACATCGAGCAGGTCGGCTCGCCGCTGGAGCTGTACGACCGCCCCGCCAATCGGTTCGTCGCGGGCTTCCTGGGCTCGCCGTCGATGAGCTTCATCGCGGGGACGGTCGAGACCCGCGGCGGCATGGCCTGGGTGCGGGCGCCGGACGGCACCAGCCTGCCGGTCGGCGCGACGGGCGCCGGGCCTGGCCAGGCCGTCGAGGTCGGCATCCGGCCGGAGCATTACCGGCAGGCCGCAGAAGGCGACCCCGAAGCGTTCCCCTTCATCGCCGCGGTGATGGAGCCGACCGGGGCCGAGACGCACCTGTTCGGCACGGTCGCCGGAACGGAGGTGCGGTGCGTGTTCCGTGAGCGGATCGACATCCCGCCCGGCAGCACGCTGCACCTGACGGTCGACCGCCGCCACGTCCACGTCTTCGACCCGGCAACAGGACTGCACCTATGACGCTATCAGCCATCGACACGCCCGCCGTCCTGATCGACATCGACCGGGTGGATGCCAACATCGACCGCGCGCAGGCCCACGCCGACCGGCATGGCATCAGGCTCCGTCCGCACATCAAGACCCACAAGCTGCCGATGCTCGCCGCCCGCCAGGTGGCGCGCGGGGCGGTGGGGATCACCTGCCAGAAGCTGGGCGAGGCGGAGGTGATGGCCGACGCGGGCCTGTCCGACATCTTCCTGCCCTACAACATCCTGGGCGAGGCGAAGCTGCGCCGCCTGCGCGCGCTGGCCGCCCGGGTGGCGCTGTCGGTCACCGCCGACAGCGAGGTCACGGTTTCGGGCTATGCCGCCGCCTTTGCGGACGCGCCGGCGCCGCTGCCGGTGCTGGTCGAGTGCGAGACCGGGATGCGCCGCTGCGGCGTGCAGACGCCGGAGGAGGCGGTTGCGCTGGCCCGGGTGATCGCCGCGGCGCCGGGGCTGCGGTTCGCCGGGCTGATGACCTATCCTGCTCCGGGCCAGGCGGACGCGGCGCAGGCCTGGCTTGCCGAGGCGGCGGCACAGCTCGCCCGGGCCGGCCTGCCGCCCGCGGTCGTGTCCAGCGGCGGGACGCCCGACCTGTGGCGTTCCGGCGGCACCGTGGTGACGGAGTACCGGCCGGGCACCTACATCTACCTCGACCGCTCCCAGGTCGCGCGCGGGGTCGGCGGGTTTGATGAGTGCGCGTTGACGGTGCTGGCAACCGTGGTCAGCCGTCCGACCCCGGACCGGGCGGTGATCGACGCCGGGTCAAAGGCGCTGACGAGCGACCTACTCGGGATGGAGGGGTTCGGCCGCCTGGTCGAGTACCCGGACGCGGCGGTGACCGGGCTGAGCGAGGAGCACGGCGTGGTGGACCTGTCCGCCTGCGCCGCGAAGCCGGCCATCGGCGAGCGGGTGCGCGTCATCCCGAACCACGCCTGCGTCGTTTCCAACCTGTTCGACACGGTGACGCTGGTGTCAGGCGGCGCGGTCGTCGAAACCGTGCCCGTCGCCGCGCGCGGCCGCGTCGGGTAGGCTTCGGTCCGCGGCCATGGCCCTTATGTCTGCCTGGTGCCACAGCTGGCCGGCCACCACCACGCTGTCCAGCGCGAAGCG
>CAXSEX010000405.1:0-4432 GCA_964236415.1 uncultured Acetobacteraceae bacterium
CGAAGCCTGGCGTGCCCACCGTCGTGGTCGATCACCACGTCCCCGGCGCCCCGCCCGCCGGCGCCGCCGTGATCACCGGATACGGCATGGACCCGATCCCGACATCGAGCCTGCTCGCCTACTGGTGCGCCGGCGCGCTGGCTGACCCGGCGCCCTGGCTGTGGATCGCGGCAATCGGCCTGATCGGCGACATGGCGGAGGACGCGGGCTTCCCCGAGATGGCGAAGGCGCGGCGCTATGGCATCACGGCGTTGCGGGACGCGGCGTCCTTGGTCAACGCGCCCCGGCGCACTGCGTCCGGCGACGCCTCCGCCGCGCTTGCGCTGCTGATGACGGCGGACGATCCGCGCGAGATCACGAAGGGGGGCCGGCCGGAAGCGGCGGCGCTCCGCGTGGCGAAGATGGAGGTCAAGACGGAGCTTGACGCCGCGCGGCGCGTCGCACCCAAGGTGCGGGGCGAGGTGGCGCTGATCCGGTTCAGCTCGCCCGCCCAGATCCACCCGCTGATCGCCCAGCAGTGGCGCGGCCGGCTGCGGGGGGAGATCGTGCTGGCGGCGAACGCCGGCTACCGCCCGGGCTGGGTGCACTTCGCCGTGCGCAGCGCCCGCGACCGGGACCTGGTGGCTTTCCTTGCTGAGCATCGCCCGCCCGGTGCGGACGAGGCGTACGGGTCGGGCCACCGCCAGGCGACCGGCGGCGCGCTGCGCCCGGCCGATTGGAACGTGTTCATCCGCGGCTTGGGGTTCGGGCCAGAAGACGAAGTGTCGGACGAGGTCCCGGCATGACCGCCAAGCTGCGCCTCGGCTTTCCCGTGAAAGTGATGGGCACGCCGGGTCTGAAAAGCAACGACACCCGGCGCTGGCAGAAAGGCCCGCACCTCAAGACCTCGCTCGAGTACCTCGATGCGATCTTCACCCATCTGCAGAAGCGGCGGATCGACATGTACCGCATGTCCTCCGACCTCGCGCCTTATGCGACCCATCCGGACATGCCGCAGTTCCATTCCATGGTGGCGGAAAGCGACGCGGAGCTGCGCGCGGCGGGCGCGCGGGCCAAGGAGCTTGACATCCGCCTGTCGTTCCACCCGTCGCAGTACGTGCTGCTGAACAGCCCGGACCCGGCGCTGACGCAGAAAAGCATCTGGGACCTGGCCAGCCAGGCCGAGATGCTGGACCGCATGGAACTAGGGCCGGAAGCGGTCATGGTGACGCACGTGGGCGGCACCTATGGCGACACGGAGGCAAGCCGGGCGCGTTGGGCGCAGACCTGGCCCACCCTGCCGGAGCACGTCCGGCGGCGCCTGGTGCTGGAGCATGACGACATCCGCTTCTCCGCCGCCGACGTGCTGTGGGTTCATGAGCAGACCGGCGTGCGGCTGATCTTCGATTACCAGCACCATTGGTGCCTGAACCCAACCGGGCTGGACGCGGTGGACGCGATGCGCGCCATGCTGCGCACCTGGCCGGACGGCGTGCGGCCGAAGATCCACTTCTCCTCGCCGCGGACGGAGCTGCGGGAGGTGGTGCGGGTGGACCGCAAGACCCGCAAGAAGAAAAAGGCGCTGCTGCCCCCGGTGTGGACCGGGCACGCCGACTTCACGAACCCGTTCGAGTTAGCGCGCTTCATGCGCGACGCGGCCGGGCTGGAGTTCGACGTGATGCTGGAAGGCAAGGCGAAGGATGTGTCCTTGGCCAAGCTGCGCCCGGACCTGCTGCGCTACGCGCCCGACGTGGCGGCCCGGTTCGGGGTGTTCCCGGCGGAGGCGAAAGTACTGGAAGAGGAAGAGGCCGCCCTGGAAGCCGACCACGACCCGGCGGCGGACCCGGACGTGGACGAGGCGGCTTGACGGGGTAATCGCACGGGCAGGCCAACGACGGCCACCGCTTCACCTCAGCCAGCCCAGGACGCTGAACCATGCATAGTCGAGCGGCACGAGCAGGAGGAAGGTGATCGCGGCCAGAGCCAAGCAGAGCCGGACGCCATCGAGCGCAGGCACCCCGCCCATGCCCATCGCAACCACGATGGGAGAGGCTTGGTAGGGCAGCACAGGCGTTGCGTAGCCGACCACCTGCGTCATCAGAACGGTCAGCAGCGGCAGGTTCGAGGCATCGGCAAGCGTGCGGGCGAGCGAGGTGAACAGCGCGGGCACGCCGTTGGCGGTGACGACGAAGTTCAACATGGCCGTGATGCCGACCAGCGACGCGAAATCCCGGAACGAAGCCCCTGGGGCAAGCGGCGCCACCGCGAGCAGGGCGCGGCCGAGCAAGTCGCCGAGGCCCGTGCGCGCGACCACGGCCGCGAGGCCGAGAATCCCGGCCACGTAGAGGCAGGTGCGGATGTTGACGCCGGCCGCGAACTCGTCGCCGGTGAGGAACCCCACCCGAGGCAGCAGGCAGACGCAGGCCGCGACGAGACCAATCCAGGCGGGCGAGATGCCGTGCCAGGCGTCCGTCACCCACAACGTGAGCGTGACCAGCAGGAGCGCCCCCAGTCGGCGCTCGTTGACGGAGAGCGGCGCGGCTGGCTCGGCCAGTTCGACAGGCCGCGGCTTTGCCGGGAACAGCAGGCAGATGCACGCCGCCAGCGCCGCGCCCTTGAGCACGCCCAGCACCGGCGCGTGCAGCGCGAGGTAGGACAGGTAGGCGAAGCGGACGCTGTACGCCGTTTCTGCCGCGCCCGCCATGACCAGGTTGGGCACGTTTGCCGGCAAGATGGAGGCCGAGAGCTGAAACGTGGCGAACCCGACCGCGAGCGCCAGCCCGACGCGGCCGCGGCTGCCCTCCTCCAGCCCGGCCCGGTCCGCAAGCGCCATGACGACCGGCATAAGAAGCGCGATGCGCCCCATGTTGGACGGCATGACAAAAGCCAAGGCGTAGGTCAGCAACACGACGCCGCCGACCAAGCGCGGCCACGACCCCGACAGGCGAGAAGCGAGTGCGCGTGCGGCCCGGTCCGCGAGGCCCGTCTTGCGGATGGCCACGCCGAGGACGAAGCCGCTCAGCACCAGCCAGAATGCCGACGAAAGGAAGCCCGAGAACACCGCTTCGGCCGGGGCGACGTGCAGCACCATCGCGGCGGCGAAGAACAGCAGCACGACCAGATACTCGGGCAAGCGCGCCGTCGCCCACAACGCGACCGTCCCCGTAGTCAGCGCGGCCGGCAGCAGCAGGCCTCCGCTGGCGGACAAGCTGTCCATGTATCCTCCCGATCGATCCCGGGAGCAAAGGTCGCAAGCGCCGCTTCTGCTGGGAATGCGTAGTTGCGCAAGCCTCCCTTCGTGCGGCACGAAGGAAGCGATGCCGCGCCTCGACCTCGACGACCTCAGATTGTTCCGCCACGTCGCCGAGGCCGGCAGCATCACGGGCGGCGCCGCGCGGGCCAACTTGGCGCTTGCCGCGGCCAGCACACGGGTGCGCGGCATGGAAACCGCGCTCGGGGCAAGGCTGCTGGAACGTGGCCGTCACGGTATCGTGCCCACGCCCGCTGGGCATGCCCTGCTCGCGCACGCCCGCACGCTGCTGGCGCAGGCGGAACGGATGCATGAGGAGCTAGGGGCCTACGCGGGCGGGGGGACGGCCGGTCACGTGCGGATGCTGTCGAACACGAATGCACTGACCGAGCACCTGCCCGAGGCGCTTGGCCGGTTCCTGGCCGCGCACCCGCAGGTCACGGTGGATCTGCAAGAGCGGCTCAGCGACGAGATCGTGGGCCTGGTGGCCGAGGGTGCGGCGGAGCTGGGCATCGTGGCCGCGACCGCGGACGCGGGCGGGCTGGAAACTTACCCTTTCCGTACCGACCGCTTCGTGTTGGTGGTGCCCGAGGGGCACGCGCTTGCCGGGCACGAGCAGATCACCTTTGCCGACGTGCTCGATCTCGACTTGGTGGGGTTGGACCAGGCGAGCGCGCTGCAACGCTTTCTGGCGATGCGGGCAGCGCGGATCGGACGGCGGCCGAAGCTGCGGGTGCAGCTGCGCAGCTTCGACGCGGTGTGCCAGATGGTCGAGGCCGGCGTCGGCGTGGGCGTCGTGCCGGAAACGACGGCCCGGAGCGTGGGACGTGCGTTGGCGATCCGGGCCGTGCCGCTCGCTGACGAGTGGGCCATACGCGAGTTGCGCTTGTGCGTGCGCGATCTGGCCACCCTGCCTTCGCTTGCCCGCAGCCTCGCCGAGCATCTGAGCCCTGAGTTAGGGCACCACCATCAGCTAACCTGATCCAGCCGGCCCGACAAAACGATTTGGATGATCCCGGCTTCCGGGCCAAGCTGCCGGCTGGCAAGAAAGGGTGACGCGATGATCCGCACGGGGAACGCCTACCGCGAGGGCCTGCGCGACGGGCGCGAGGTGTGGGTCGAAGGGGAGCGCGTGCGCGACGTGACCACGCACCCGGCGCTGAAGCCGATCATCGACGTGCGCGCCCGCATGTACGACATGGC
>CAXSEX010000406.1:0-4430 GCA_964236415.1 uncultured Acetobacteraceae bacterium
CGACGATCAGGCGGAAGCCGGCGCCGTCCGGTTCGGCGAACACGGCGTCGTCGAAATCCCGGGCATCCTCGCCGTCAATGGTGACGAGCGGCAGGCCGCGCAGGTCCTCGCGCTTGCCGAGCGGCACGGCGCGGGCGCGGGCGGCGTCGTGCAGCGCGTCTTCCGGAAAGTCCTGCGGGATGTCGTGGCCGTGGATGCAGATCAGGCTGACGGCGCGGGCATCGCCCATGCGGCCCAGGCGCTCGGTGATGCGCGCGGGCTTGAGGCCCAGGCCGGCGTGGGGCAGAGGGCTGGCCGCGACGATCTCGCCCGGCTCGGCGCCGCCCGTCTCGCCGGGCGGGATCAGCCATTCGGCCTTGGCCCGGCGGTCGGTGGGTACCAGGCGGTTGGGTGCCCGGAACACGCCCAGGATGCGGCCCGGCTCGTCCGACAGGCGTTTCAGGGTGCGGCCCTCGTACTTGCCGGGTCCGATGGGGCTGAGCCGGGCCAGCACCCGCTCGCCGGGCGCCAGCGCAGGGTTGCCGCGGCGTTCCGGCGCCATCAGCACCATCGGCGGTGGGCCGTCGCCGGTCCAATCGACCGGGCGCGCCACCGCGTCGCCGTCCCGGTCAGTGCCGGTGACGCGCACCACCATCTGGTCCGGCAGACGGCCCGGCGGGCTGAAACGGCGGTGTCCGGCTGGTGCTATGGCGCCCTCCTTGGCGAGATCCCGCAACAAAGCGCGTAGCGGGGCGCGCAGTTCGGGGCCAATGCCGAACTTCCGGGAAATCTCCCGCTTGCCCACCCGGCCGCCAGCGGAGCGGATGAATTGGCGCACCGCCTCCCGTGACGGCAGCGTGCCTCCCTCGGCCGTGCTTCCGGCCCGGCGTCCCATGTCATCCGGCCGTGCGGGTGATCCCCGTCCGTGCCGGTGTGGCGCCGGGCCGCTTCGCCGCCGGTTTTTTGGCAGCCGCCTTCTTGGCAACCGTCTTGGGCGCTGACCGCTTGGCAGCCGGCCTTGCCGCTGCCCTTGCCTTCGCCCCGTCCGCTGCCGCGGGCTTCGCAGCCTTGGCCGCCCCGGCCTTCGCCTTGCGGCCAGGCTTCGCCTTCAGCGCCTTGCCCTTCTCCGCCAGCAAGGCGACCGCATCGTCCAGGGTCAGGTCGTCCATCGCCACGTCGCGCGGCAGGTTGGCCACCCGCAGCCCGTGCTGGGCGTAAGGGCCGAACCGCCCCTTGCGCACCATCACCGGCTCCTTGTCGGCGGGATGCGGACCCAAGGACCGCACGCTGTCGAGCTTCTTCGCCATCACGTCCACGGCGCGGTTCAGCCCGACCGAAAGCACGTCGTCATCCTTGTCGAGCGAGGCGTAGATGCTGCCCATCCGGATGAACGGACCGAACCGGCCGATGCCGGCCTCCAAAGGTTCTTGCCGGTCGGGATGGATGCCGATCAGGCGTGGCAGCGACAGCAGGCCCAGCGCCTGCTCCAACGTCAGTTGGTCGCCCTCGACGCCCTTCGGCAGCGACGTGCGGCGCGGCTTGCTTTTCTTGTCCTCCGGGTTCGCCTCGCCCTGCTGCACATACAATCCGTAGGGACCACGCCGCACCGTCACGGCCTCACCCGTTTCGGGATGGTGGCCGAGTTCGCGCATGCCCTCCTTCAGGGTCTCGCCGCTGTCCTCCCCGCCGTCGATGGCGAGCCGCCTTGTGTACTGGCAGCCCGGGTAGTTGGCGCAGCCGATGAAGCTGCCGTGCCGGCCGAGCTTCAGCCCCAGCCGGCCCGCGTGGCAGGCCGGGCACAGCCGCGGGTCGGCGCCGTCGCTGCGTGCGGGAAAGAAGTGCTGGCCCAGGTCCTGGTCCAGCGCGTCGATCACGTCGCTGATCTTCAGGTCGCGCGTCTGCTCGACGGCGTGGGAGAACTGCTCCCAGAACGCCTGCATCACCGCCCGCCACTCTGCCCGGCCGCCGGAGATGTCGTCCAACTGCTCCTCAAGCGACGCGGTGAAGTTGCTGTCCACGTAACGCTCGAAGAAGCTGGTCAGGAACGCGGTGACGAGCCGGCCGCGGTCCTCCGGCACGAAGCGCTTGTTCTCCAGCCGCACGTAGCTGCGGTCGCGCAGCACCGTCAGGATGGAGGCGTAGGTGGACGGACGGCCGATGCCCAGTTCCTCCATCTTCTTGACCAGGCTGGCCTCCGAGTAGCGCGGCGGCGGCTGGGTGAAGTGCTGGTCGGCGCTGACGTTCCCGCGGGTCAGCGGGTCGCGCTCCTGCATTGGCGGCAGCATCCGGCTCTCATCGGCAGCCTGGCCCTCCGGCGCGTCGTCCACGTCCTCCCGATACAGCTTCAGGAACCCGTCGAAGGCGACGATAGAGCCGGTGGCGCGCAGCCGGGTGCGCGGACCCGCGACATCGACCGCGACCTGATCCAGTTCCGCCGACTGCATCTGCGACGCGACGGCACGCTTCCAGACAAGATCATACAGCCGGTGCTGCTCTGCATTCAGGTAGCACGCGACGCTGGACGGCGTGCGGGACACGTCGGTGGGGCGCACCGCCTCGTGCGCTTCCTGGGCGTTCTTCGCCTTGCTGGAGTACTCGCGGGCGGTCGCAGGGACGTAGGCAGTGCCGTAAGCCTCGCCCACGTGCTCACGGATCGCCATGATGGCCTCACGCGCCATCTGCACGCCGTCCGTCCGCATGTAGGTGATCAGGCCCACCGTCTCGCCGCCGAGATCCACGCCCTCATACAGCTGCTGCGCGCAGCGCATGATGGCCTGGGCGCCCATGCCGAGCTTGCGGCTGGCTTCCTGCTGCAAGGTGGAGGTGGTGAACGGCGCGGGCGGGTGCCGCTTGACCCGCTTGCGCTCGACGCTCGCGACGGTGAAGGCGTCCGCCTCGATTGCGGCCTTGGCGGCGTGGGCCAGCGCCTCCGTGTTGAGGTCAAACTGGTCCAGCCGCTTGCCGTCCAGATGGGTCAGCCGCGCGGTGAACGGGGCACCGGACGGGGTCAGGAAGTGCGCGTCAACCGTCCAATATTCACGAGGGCGGAACGACTCGATGGCGGCCTCGCGTTCGCACACCATGCGGAGCGCCACCGACTGCACCCGCCCGGCGCTCCGGCTGCCGGGCAGCTTGCGCCACAGGACAGGGGACAAGGTGAAGCCGACGAGGTAGTCCAGCGCGCGCCGGGCCAGGTAGGCCTCGATTAGCGGCTGGTCCAGCTCGCGCGGGTGCTCGATGGCGAACTGCACGGCGGCGCGGGTGATCTCGTTGAAGGTGATGCGCCGCACGTTGACGCCGCGCAGCGCCTTCTTGTCCTCCAGCATGGCGCGGACGTGCCAGCTAATCGCCTCGCCCTCGCGGTCCGGGTCGGTGGCGAGATACAG
The DNA here is from genome assembly GCA_964236415.1 of uncultured Acetobacteraceae bacterium. GTDB lineage: Bacteria > Pseudomonadota > Alphaproteobacteria > Acetobacterales > Acetobacteraceae > CAHJXG01. Next base: position 3,366 of record CAXSEX010000406.1, read on the forward strand.
CGTGTGCGCGCCCTTCAGCGCCTTGGCGATGGCCGCGATTTGGCGCGTGCCACGCTCGTCGGCCGCCCAGTCCATCGCGAAGTTCTGCTCCGGCCGCACGCTGCCGTCCTTGGGCGGCAGGTCGCGGACATGACCGAAGCTCGCAAGCACGGTGTAGCCGCCGCCGAGGTACTTGTTGATGGTCTTGGCCTTGGCGGGCGATTCGACGACGACAACGTCAGTCATGGCATCCTTTACAAAGGCGTAGGACACGAATATGAAGCAACGCGCAAGGCTTATCCGGCAAGCGCCGCCTGGTTGCCCGGAAGCATCTCGACGCGCCCGGCCAACTCCAGTTCAAGCAGCGCCGCGAGCACGGCCGAAGCGGAGAACTGGCAGCGCCGCACCAGATCGTCAACCGCCGTGGGCGAATGACTTAATAACTCCATCACCCGACGCCGCACCGCTTCGGGTTCCGGAACGTCGCCGAAACCCTCCGCGGGCGGCTCCGCCATGCCGGGCGGCTGGCCCCGGGCGAACATGGGCGATCGTGCCAGGCCCTGCCGGGTCGGGTGGTCCGGCAGGTTGGCCAGCACGTCCGCCGCACTCTCCGTCAGGTGGGCGCCGGAGCGGATCAGGTCGTTGGAGCCGCGGCACCGCGGGTCGAGCGGCGAGCCGGGCACCGCGAACACCTCCCGGCCCTCGTCCTGGGCGATGCGCGCGGTGATCAGGCTGCCGGATTGCGGCGCGGCCTCCACCACCACGACGCCGAGCGACAGCCCGGCGATCACCCGGTTGCGCCGGGGAAAGTGCCGGGCTTGCGGGGCGGTGCCGAACGGCGCCTCCGCTACCACCGCGCCGCCTTCCGCCACGCGCCGCTGCAGCGCCTTGTTCTCGGCGGGGTAGGCGATGTCGATCCCGCTGGCGATGGCGGCCACGGTCCGCCCGGTGCTGAGCGCGCCGCCATGCGCCGCGGCGTCGATGCCGCGCGCCATGCCGGACACCACGACCAGCCCGGCCGAGGCCAGGTCAGCCGCCAGGATCTCCGCCACCCGCTGGCCGTTGGCGGAAGCGTTGCGCGCGCCC
>CAXSEX010000407.1:0-4421 GCA_964236415.1 uncultured Acetobacteraceae bacterium
GCTATCCCTCATCAGCGCACTCATCTGGATACAATGAATGTCAACGCCGTCTAGTGCGGCTGCTGATCAAGGGAAGCAAGCCGGTGATCGCGGCAGTGGAAGGCTGGTGCGTCGGCGCAGGGCTGTCAGTTGCGATGTGCTGCGACACCGTGGTGGCCGCCGAGGATGCGCGGTTCGCCGCCGGGTTCGGCAAAATCGCCTTGGTCGCCGACCTGGGCCTGCTGCATACCTTGCCGGCTCGGGTCGGCCAGGGCAGGACGCGGCAAATTTTGTTCTACGGCGAGCCGCTTGACGCCGGGCAGGCTGCCAAGATCGGCATGGTGGACCATGTCGTCCCGTCCGGCACGGCGCTGCAAGCCGCCCTAGACCGCGCCGCCCTGTTTCACGGTGCCGCGCCCTTGCCGGTGGCCATGACGAGGCAGTACCTTGCCGCCGGGCTGGATGCGGCGCTGGACTGGGAGCGGGACACGCAATCGGCATTGTTCCTCACGGCCGACCATGCCGAGGGCAGGGCGGCGTTCCTCGCCAAGCGCACTCCCATTTTCAGAGGGGCCTAGCGGCCCATCTCAGCGGGAAAGATCGGGTGTCATCGGGGCGGTGCCGGGTCCGCTCCCGTCGCGCGTGAGGTCAGTCGGCCTGCTGTCCATTTGTGCGCCCAGCGGCATGGAGCTGAACGGAGTCGTGGAATCGGTCCCTGTCATGCTGCCATCCCGCTCCGTGGGAGGCGGATTTGATGGCAGGATGCCCGGCACGGGCGCCGCAGTCCAAACCTTCTCCGGCGGCTTTTTCGCCTGCGCCCATGCGGTGCTGGACAGCAGGGAAGCGGCAAACATCGCAGTTATCAGTCGCATGGGTTCTGTCTCCTCGTTTGCTGGGAACGCCATGTCGGCAGGAAAGTTGTCAGTGCGTTCGCCTATCTGCCCGCAGCGCTGCGCGTCTGGCAGAATGCGGGCAAGACGAGTTGCACGCTGCAAGGGGAGGGGTGGGACGCCAATGCCGGCATGGGTGCCGATCACGCTCGTCGCGGCGCTGTTCCAGACCTGGCGCACGGCCCTGCAGCAGCGCCTCCGCGGCCAACTCTCGGTCAGCACGGCCGGGCTTGTGCGCTATCTGTATGCCATCCCGGTTGGGTCGTTGCTGTTCGTCCTCTACTGGTCCGCAAGCGGAGCCGTGCTGCCGCTTCCCACCCCAGCTTTCATCCTGGCCTGCGCTGCGGCAGGACTTGCCCAAGTCCTCGGCACGTCTCTGCTCATCATGGCGTTCGAGTATCGCAACTTTGCTGTTGGCACCGCCTATGCCAAAACCGACGCGGTGCAGGCCGCTTTGCTGTCCTGGCTGCTGCTGGGCGAGGCGCTGGCGCCGGTTGCCTGGTTCGGCATCGGCGTCGGCGTATGCGGCGTCCTGACCTTGTCGCTGGCCGGCCGTGGCCTGCACCTGGGCACACTGCTGCGCGCCACGGTGCAGCCGGCGGCGCTATGCGGCCTGGGCGCCGGCACCGGCTTCGCCGTGGCTGGCGTCGGCATCAAGGCCGCCACGGTGGCGCTTGCCGCTTCGGACGTCATCTTGAGCGCATTGTTCTCGCTGGTGGTGACCAACGTCCTGCAGACGGTCATGCAGGGCGCTTACATGGCCTGGCGCGAGCCGGAAAGCCTGCGTGCCGCGTTCTCGTCATGGCGCAGTTCGGTTTGGGTCGGCGCGCTCTCGGCCGGCGGGTCCGCATGCTGGTTCGCGAGCTTTGCTTTGGCGCCTGTAGCCCTTGTGCGGACGCTGGGCCAAGTGGAAATGGTGTTCACCTTGCTGTTCAGCCGGTTTTACCTGAACGAGTCGCTGCGCCGCGCCGACATGGCCGGGCTGGCGCTGATTGTGTTTGGTGTGATGCTGGTCCTACGGTTCCACTGACTCGGCGACTTGGCAGCGTTGTCAGCCCGATAAGGGATATTATGGAAAGCCGCATCACTCGGAAGCAGAGATCTCCAGCAATAACCCGTCATATGCCGGTTCGATATGCGGCGGCAGATGCAGTTTCATCCACGCCCAATCAATGTCATAACCCATGTGCGTCAGCACGACCCGGCGCGGACGCAGGCGCTCGACCCATTGGAGCACTTGCTCCAGGTTCGCATGCGTCTTGTGCCGCTGGCGCTGAAAGCAGTCCACGACCCAGGTGTCCACTCCGGCCAACGCCGCAAACGCGGTTTCGTCCAGAATGGCAACATCGGTCGAATAGGCAAATCCGCCGATGCGCAATCCAAGCGTCGGCATGAAGCCATGATCCTGCTCGAACAATTGAATCCGCAGGCCAGCAGCCTCGACCGTCTGCCCCGGCTCGACAGCGCGCGGCGCAAGCACCGGCCGAGAGAAGTACGGCTGCGTCCAGGGCTGGAATGCATAGTCAAAGCGATTGTTCAGCTCTGCCAAGGTCCGCGCCGTGGCGAACGCATCGATGGGCCGGTTCACAATGCGGTTGAGGATCCGGACATCGTCGATGCCGAGCACATGGTCCGCATGGGCATGCGTGAACAGGATCGCATCCACCCGCGGCACCGCGCAGGCCAGCAACTGCCCACGCATGTCAGGCGACGTATCCACCAGCAATCGCTCGCCCGTGTCGCTCTCGATAATGATGCTCGATCGGGTGCGGCGGTTGCGCGGCTCGGCCGGATCGCATGCGCCCCAATCGCCGCGGCCGTCATCTCCGCCAATTTGCGGCACGCCCGCTGACCCGCCGCAGCCAAGGATGGTCACACGCGGCATCGCTAGGCCATGCGCTTGAACAGAGCGCGAACGTTGCTGGTGGTCAATGCGTCCAAGGCCGCAAGCGGCATTCCACGCAGATCCGCCAGCACGCGCGCCGTCTCGACGACATGGCCAGGTTCGTTGCGCTTTCCGCGAAAAGGCACCGGTGCCAGATAGGGCGCGTCGGTCTCCACCAGCAGCCGCTCGGCCGGAATGTCGCGGGCGATGTCGCGCAAAGCACCAGACTTCGGAAACGTCAGGATGCCGGAAAAGCTGACGTACCCGCCCAGCCTGAGAGCACCCTCCGCCAACGCGCGGCCGGAACTGAAGCAATGCAAGACGAATTGGAACGGCCCGCCGGTGTCCCACTCCTCATGCAGGATTGCTGCGATGTCCTGGTCGGCATCGCGCGCATGGATCACCAAAGGAAGCCCGGCCAGGCGTGCGGCGCGGATGTGCTGGCGGAAGCTCGCCTGCTGCATGTCACGCGGTGCCTTGTCGTAAAAGTAGTCAAGCCCGGACTCGCCGATGCCGACCACCCGCGGGTTGTCGGCCAAGCCGGCGATCATGGCCACATCGGCCACCGGTCCATCGCCGGCATTGTGCGGATGGACGCCGACGGTGCACCACACGCCGGAACGCTGCGCCAACGCGACCAGCGGCGCGCTCTCGGCCAGCCGCGTGCCGATGGTGATCATTTCGCCCACTCCGGCATTTGCGGCCCGCCACAGCACGGTGTCGAGTTCGGCAGCGTCGAACATATCCAGGTGGCAATGCGAGTCGATCAACGGCGCCGCCCTACCCGGCCTTCTCGACGTGGCGCGGGAACACGCCTTGCGGCGCCGGCAACGCCGTGCCGGGCGGCAACGTCGCTGCAAGGTCTGCAAGGCCCCGTGCGTCCGGAGGCGCGCCAACCTGGTCGAGCATCGCGGCCATGCTGCCCGGCATGAAGGGCTGCAGGACCGTAGCCACGCAGCGGATCACCTCGACCAACACGCCCAGCACGCTTGCCATGCGGGCCGTATCCGTCTTGCGCAAGGCCCACGGCGCCTGATGGTCGATGTAGGCGTTGGCCGCCCGGATGACCTTCCACACATCCTCCAGCGCATCGTGGAATGCGAGGCGGTCCAGGCGGTCCCGCACGGCATGCGGCAGCGCCTGCGCCGCGTCCAGCAGCGCCATGTCCTGGACGGTCGCAGACCCGCGCTCCGGCAGCAGGCCGCCGCAGTTCTTGGCGATCTGGGACAGCGTGCGCTGCGCCAGGTTGCCGAGATCGTTCGCAAGCTCCACGTTCAAACGGCGGATCAGCGCCGCGTCGCTATAGTCTCCATCATTGCCGAAGGGCACCTCGCGCAACAGGAAGTAGCGCACGGGATCGAGGCCAAATGTCTCCACCAGCCGGGCCGCATCAACGGCGTTGCCCAGCGACTTGCTCATCTTCTCGCCCGCCGCCGTCCACCAGCCATTCGAGAACACGCATCGCGGCGTCGGCAGCCCGGCGGCCATTAGGAAGGCCGGCCAATAAACCGCGTGAAACCGGATGATGTCTTTGCCGACGAGATGCACGTCGGCCGGCCAGAACGGCCATCGCGGACTTGCCGTGTCGGGAAAGCCTACCGCAGAAAGATAGTTTGTCAGCGCGTCGAGCCACACATACATAACGTGGTCCGGGTCGTCCGGCACCG
>CAXSEX010000408.1:0-4420 GCA_964236415.1 uncultured Acetobacteraceae bacterium
TCCTTGGTCTCCATGCCCGGCCTCGGCCACCTTTCGCACGAGGAGCGGCCGGAGGACACGGCGGCGCTGATCCTCCAATTCGCCGAGAAAGTGGCGGCGGTGCCCGCGTGAACACGTTGCCCGCCGACCACCCGCTGCGCATCCAGCTCAACGACGAGGTGCACGCCCGCCCGCCCGAGCTTCTGGTGGCGCCCACCCGGCTGACCTACCTCGCCTTGTTCTCCGACACCGCGGCGCGGGAGGGCGGGTTCGGCGCCGTCTGCGCGCTGGCGGAACGCTTCGGCGCCGCGCAGCCATTCCCGGGCGCCAACCATTACAGCGCCAACCTCGGCCCGTTCCGCGTCAAGTGGGAGCGGCACACCGAGTTCCACCGCTACAAGTTCATCGTTTCGGGCACCGGGACGGACCCGTTCGACGACCCGGCCATCGCCGCCGTGCCGGCGGACTGGCTGGCCAGCCTGCCCGGCCAGGTCATGGTCGCCACCCACGTCGCGCTGCTGCCGCAGGACGCCGACGAGGCCCGGTCCCTCGCGGCGGCGCGGCGGCTGTTCCCGGGCGTGCTGGTGGGGTCGGCGGTCAGCAGCGGCGCGGCGGCCGCCTTTGCCGACTTCCGCGTGCGGGCGGACGGGTTCAGCCGCGTGCTGGTGCAGGACCGCAGCATGACGCCGGCGCAGGCCGGGCGCGTGGTGCAGCGGCTGATGGAGATCGACACCTACCGCATCATGGCGCTGCTCGCCCTGCCGGTCGCCCAGGCCCTGGCGCCCGAGATCGCCCGGTGCGAGCGGGAAGTGGCCGAGATCACCGCCGCCATGGTCACGGCGCCCGACCAGGACGAGCCGGTGCTGCTGGAACGCCTGACCCGCCTCGCAGCCGAGATCGACAGCCGCCAGGCCGACAACCTGTTCCGCTTCAGCGCCGCGTTCGCCTATGACGGCCTGGTGCAGCGCCGGGTGCAGGACCTGCGCGAAGTGCGGCTCCCGGCGCTGCAGACCATGCAGGATTTCACCGCACGGCGGCTGGCCCCCGCGATGAACACCTGCCGCTCCGCCGCCGAGCGGCAGGAGGAGCTGTCGCTCCGGGTGGCGCGGGCGACGCAGTTGCTCAGCACCCGGGTCAGCGTGACGCGGGAGCGGCAGAACCAGTCGGTGCTGGAAGCGATGAACCGCCGGGTGCGGCTGCAGCTGCGGCTGCAATCCACGGTGGAGGGATTGTCGATTGCGGCGGTCACGTACTACATCGTCGGCCTCATCGGCTACGCCGCCAAGGCGTTCAAGGCGGCGGGCGGGCACATCGACCCGGAACTCGCCATGGGCCTCAGCATCCCCGTGGTCGCCGGGTTGATGGCGCTGGGCCTGCGCAAGATGCATCAGGCCGTGGCGCATGAGTGACGCCGTGGCGCGCGGCTAGGCGTCCGTGGCGGAACTGTTCGCAAGCGGGCGTGTGCTCGACCTGATCCTCGCCGGCATGGCGCTGGAAGCTGTGGGCCTGGCCGTCCATCACCGGGCCACCGGCCGCGGCGTGCGCCCGGCGCGGCTGCTGCCCAACCTGCTGTCCGGCATGTGCCTGCTGCTGGCGATGCGGGTGGGCGCCGGGGGAGCGTGGTGGGGCTGGATGTCGCTTGCCTTGCTGGGCGCGCTGGCGTTCCACCTGCTGGACCTGGGGCGGGCATGGCGGTGAGCGGCGCAGTTCCGAAAGACCGCAATGCGGCGCAGGACGGCCTGCCGCCGGGCCGTCGCGGCTGGGCGGTGGCGGCCCTCGTGCTGGCGGTCGGCATGGCGACGCTCGACACTTCCATCGCCAACACCGCGCTTCCCACCATCGCGGCCGACCTGCTGGCCAGCCCGGCGGCGTCCGTGTGGGTGGTGAACGCCTACCAGCTCGCCCTGGTGGTGTCCCTGCTGCCGTTCGCCTCCTTGGGCGAGATCCACGGCTACCGCCGGGTTTACACCGTGGGGCTTGCGGTGTTCACCGTGGCGTCGCTGGCCTGCGCCGCCAGTTGGTCGCTGCCGACGCTGACCGCGGCGCGGGTGCTGCAAGGGCTGGGCGCCAGCGGCGTCATGAGCGTGAACACCGCGCTCGTGCGCTACATCTACCCGGCGCGGATGCTGGGCCGCGGGGTCGGGTTCAACGCGCTGGTGGTGGGCGTGTCCACGGCGCTCGGCCCCACCGTGGCCGCGGCGGTGCTGTCGGTCGCGTCATGGCAATGGCTGTTCGCGGTGAACGGCCCGGTCGGCGTGGCTGCCCTCGTGCTGTCGGTGCGCTACCTGCCGGAAACGCCGCGCGCCGCGCACCGCTTCGACGCCCGCAGCGCGCTGCTCAACGCCGCCACCTTCGGGCTGCTGATCCTCGGCATCGGGGAAGCGGCGCACAGCGCGCCCGGCCCGGTGGTCGCCGCGGCCTTGGCGGGCGCGGGAGTATCCGGGTTCTTCCTGATCCGGCGCCAGCTCGGGCTGGCCGCGCCGATGCTGCCGGTGGACCTGTACCGGCGGCCGATGTTCGCGCTGTCGTCGCTGACCTCCGTTTGCTCCTTCGCGGCGCAGGGCCTCGCTTTCGTGTCGCTGCCGTTCTACTTCCAAACCGTGCTGGGGCGCAGCGCGGTGGAGACCGGGCTGCTGCTGACCTCCTGGCCCGTGGTCACGGCCGCCATGGCGCCGGTCGCCGGGCCGTTGTCCGACCGGCACCCGCCGGCGGTCTTGGGCGGCATCGGCATGGCGACGTTGGCGGCGGGCCTGTTCCTGATGGCGACGCTGCCGGCGCATCCGGACGACCTGAGCTGTGTGTGGCGCTTGATGGTCTGCGGCGCCGGGTTCGGCTTCTTCCAATCGCCGAACCTGAAAGCGATTATGTCGAGCGCGCCGCCGGAGCGCAGCGGCGGCGCCAGCGGCATCGTCGCGACCTCCCGCCTGGTGGGACAGTCGGTCGGCGCCGCGCTGGTGGCGCTCTGCTTCGGCATCTCGGTCCTGCACGGCCCGGCGCTGGCGGTCGCCTTGGGCGCGGGCTTCGCGGCGGCGGCGAGCCTGATCAGCTTTTCCCGCCTGAGCGCATCCCGGCCTTGAGAAGCGGCTACACCGGTTCCAGCACGCGGACGCGCTGCGGCGCGTCGGCGCGCGGCAGCGCCAAGGGTTTCGGGATCAGGCTGTCCGGCAGCGGCTTGAGCGGCTTGAAAGCTTCCGGCGAAAAATCGGGCGGAGGCGGCGTCGGCGCCGGAGGGGGCGGGCCGTCGCCACCCCATGATCCCCGCGGCGGGCGCCGGGCGATCAGGAGTTCCCGGCAGGCAAACGCCAGGGGCACGCCAAAGGTCAGGACACCGCTCAGGATGACCTGGGTAGAAGACTCCATAGCTGTCCCCCGTCAAACCGCACCGAAGCACTCACGCGAGCTGGTGGCGATGCGGCTCCGGAATCCGAGCTTTCGCGCACGCAAGCCATCAGGACATCTAATGCCGCGGCGGCCCGGGCTGCAAGGAGCGGTTGCAGCAAAAGCGTGTAAATTCAGTCGGTGCGGGGGAGGGTTATGGCGCCACCACCCGCTGCGTCTGCTCGCCCAGCCCCTCGACGCCCAGCCGCATCGTTTCGCCTCCTTTGAGGAACACCGGCTCCGGCTTCTTGCCCAGGCCCACGCCCGGCGGCGTGCCCGTGCTGATGATGTCGCCGGGGTGCAGCGTCATGAAGTGGCTCACGTAGCTCACCAGCTTCTGCACGCCGAAGATCATCGTCTTGGTGCTGCCGTCCTGCATGCGCTGCCCGTCCACGTCCAGCCACAGATGCAGGTCCTGCGGGTCCGGAACCTCGTCCTGCGTCACCAGCCACGGCCCGGTGGGTCCGAAGGTGTCGCAGCCCTTGCCCTTGTCCCAGGTGCCGCCGCGCTCCGACTGGTACTCGCGCTCGCTCACGTCGTTCACCACGCAATACCCGGCGACATGGCGCATCGCGTCATGCTCCGGCACGTAGCTGGCGCGCTCCCCGATGACGATGCCGAGTTCCACCTCCCAATCCGTCTTCTTCGAGCCGCGCGGCAGGCGCACGTCGTCGTTCGGCCCCTGGAACGCGCCGAGCGACTTCAGGAACACGATGGGTTCCTTGGGGATCTGCGCTCCGGTCTCCGCCGCGTGGTCGGCGTAGTTCAGCCCGATGCAGACGAAGTTGACCGGGCGCGGCACGCAGGGACCGATGCGCCCGGGCGGCACCACGGGCAGGCCCGCCGGGTCGAGCGCCGCAAGGCGTGCCAGCCCGGCGGGCGACAGCGCCTCCGCGTCGAAGTCCCGCACGGTGCCGGACACGTCCCGGTATTGCCCGTCCGGCCCGACCATGCACGGCGTCTCGGCGCCCGGGGCGCCCACGCGCAGCAGCTTCATTGTTGCGTCCTCCGTCCTGCGGCCCGGCGGGCCGCGCTCAAAGCGTCCAGCCGCCGTCGATGACGA
>CAXSEX010000409.1:0-511 GCA_964236415.1 uncultured Acetobacteraceae bacterium
TTCCCCGGCGGGCGCGGATGCCGCGGGAAGGGTGAGCGCCCCGGCCTGATCCAGTCCCCGGCCTATTCCAGCTCCCCGGCCGTGATCGCAAGCTCGCCTTCGGGTCCGTCCAGCAGCAGCGTCCCGTCGTCGCCCAAGCCGCGGAACGCGCCGTGCACGCGCTGCCCGCCCAGGCTGACCACGATGCGCTCGCCCGGCGTGTGCGCCGCGGCGAGCCATGCGGCCCGCACCGGCGTGAAGCCCTCGGCGGCGTAGCGTGCCCGCCAGCCTTGCAAGGCTTGCAGCAACCGACCGGCAAACGCTTCCGGCGCCGGCGCAGGGGCGGCCGCCGCAGGAGCGGCGGGGGCGGGGTTGGTGGAGAACACGCGACCGACGATGGTCGCCGTGACCTGCCCAGCAGGCTTGGCCGCCGTTCCTGCAGTCGCTGCAGCAGGCGTGTCCCCGGTCAGCATGTCGAGCGACGTGACGAGGAAGACCCGCTGCAGACTCTCGAGTCGACCGAGATAGGTCT
>CAXSEX010000409.1:521-4401 GCA_964236415.1 uncultured Acetobacteraceae bacterium
AGGGGCGGCCGATGCTAGGCAGGCGACCGGCCGCCCGAGGTCCAAGGGCGCGCCCGCCAGGTTCACGCCGAAGCCGATGACGAGCCACGGCCCGGGTGCCGTGCCCGCTTCCAGCAGGACGCCTGCCAGCTTGCCCCCGTTCAGCATCAGGTCGTTCGGCCATTTCAGCCGCAGCGCGCCGGCCGGCACGCAGGGGCGGACCATGCCGGCCAAGGCCACCGCCGCCAGGATCGACCAATGGCCCGGCCACCGCAGGCTTGGCGGGCGCAACAGCACCGACAGGTGCAGGTTGCCATCAATCGACTGCCAAGGGCGCCCCAGCCGGCCATGGCCGCCGCTCTGCCGCCGGGCCAGCAAGGCGGCCTCCGGACCGGGGCAAGCCGCCCGCGCCTTCAGCGCCTCGGAAGTGGAGCCGATCTCGTCCACCACCTCCAGCGGGATGTCCTCAGCCATCGGCAAAGGGATGGAGCGGGCCGGTCATGCCGCCCGGCCCCTGCTCAAGCGAACACGCCGCGGCGGCGCAGCTCCGCCACCACGCGCTCGGCCAGGTCCTCCGGCGACGCCTCCTCCGTGCGCAGATGCAGTTCCGGCGCGCCCGGCGCCTCGTAGGGCGTATCGACTCCGGTGAAGCCGCGGAGCAGCCCGGCATCGGCTTTCTTGTACAAGCCCTTCGGGTCGCGCCGCCGGCATTCGCCCACGGAGGCATCGACGAACACCTCGATGAACTCCCCTTCCGGCACCCGCTCCCGCGCCCGTGCCCGCTCGGCGCGGTAGGGCGAGATCAGGCTTGCGATCACGATCAGCCCGGCGTCGGCGAACAGCGCCGCCACCTCGGACGCCCGGCGCACGTTCTCCGCCCGGTCGGACTCCGAAAAGCCGAGGTCCCGGTTCAGCCCGTGGCGCAGGTTGTCGCCGTCCAGCACGTAGGTGTGCCGGCCAAGCGCGTGCAGCCGGCGCTCCACCAGGTTGGCGACCGTCGATTTGCCCGCGCCCGACAGGCCAGTGAGCCACAGCACCGCCGGGCGCTGCCCGTCCAGCCGCCCGCGCGCCGCCCGGTCCACGTCCAGCGCCTGCCAGGCGATGTCCGTGGCAACGTGCAGGGCCGCCTCCACCATGCCGACGCCCACCGTGGCGTTGGTCAGGCGGTCGATCAGGATGAACCCGCCGAGGTCGCGGCTTTCGGCGTACGGCTCGAACGCCACGGGCGCCTGCAAGCGCAGCTCCACGTGGCCCAAATCGTTGAGGCCGAGCCAATCCGCGGGCGCGGCCTCGCGGGTGTTCACGTCGATGCGGTGGCGGATGCGGCTGACGCTGCCGGGCAGGCTTTGGGTGCCGAGCTTCACCAGGTATTCCCGCCCGGCGGCGAGCGGCGTGTCGTGCAGCCAGATCAGCCGCGCCGACAGCGCATCCGCCACGGCGGCCGGCGCGTCGGCTGCGGCGAGCACGTCGCCGCGAGACACGTCGATCTCCCGGTCGAACACGAGCGTCACCGCGTCGCCGACGCCCGCCGAGGGCTGCGCGCCGTCCATGGTGACGATGCGCAGGATCTCGGCCTCCGTGCCGGCGGGCTGCACGACGACGCGCTGGCCCGGGCGGGCGTGGCCGCTGGCCACCGTGCCGGAATAGCCGCGGAAGTCGAGGCCCGAACGGTTCACCCACTGCACGGGCATGCGGAACGGGCGGGACAGCGCCTCCTGCTCCACCGCCACGCCTTCAAGAAAGGACAACAGGCTCGGGCCGGCATACCAGGGCGTGTTGGCGCTCGGCATGACCACGTTGTCGCCGTGCCGGGCGGACAGGGGGATGGCCTGCACGGTGCGGAAGCCGAGGCCCTCCGCGCTGGCCCGGAACTCGGCGGCGATGGCCTCGAACCGTTCCTCGCTGAACCCGGCCAGGTCAATCTTGTTCACCGCCAGCACGACGTGGCGGATGCCCATCAGCCCGGCGATGAAGGCGTGGCGCCGGGTCTGGGTCAGGACGCCCTTGCGCGCATCGACCAGCATCACCGCAAGGTCCGCGTTGGACGCGCCGGTGGCCATGTTGCGGGTATACTGCTCATGCCCCGGCGTGTCCGCCACCATGAAGCGGCGCCGGGGGGTCGTGAAGAAACGGTAGGCCACGTCGATGGTGATGCCCTGCTCGCGCTCCGCTTCCAGCCCATCGACCAGAAGGGACGGGTCGATGTCGCCTCCTGTCGAGCCGTGGCGCCTGCTGTCGCGCTGCAGCGTCACAAGCTGGTCATCAAGGACGCCGCGCGTGTCAAGCAGCAGCCGACCGATCAGGGTCGATTTGCCGTCATCGACGCTGCCGCAGGTGAGGAAGCGCAGCAAGCCGGGCGGCGCGCCGCCGTCCAGGCTGGGCAGGCGCATGGAGGACCGCAGGCCCGGCGCCATCAAAAATACCCTTCGCGCTTCTTGCGCTCCATGGAGTCCGCGTCGTCCTTGTCGATCAGCCGCGTGCCCCGCTCGGAGGTGCGGGAGGCGGCCATCTCGCCGACGATCTCCGGCAGCGACTGCGCGGCGCTCTCGACGGCGGCGGTCAGCGGGTAGCAGCCGAGCGAGCGGAACCGGACCATGCGCGGCCGCGGCACCTCGCCCGGGCGCAGGCGCATGCGGTCGTCGTCCACGACGATCAGGTTGCCGTCGCGCTCCACCACCGGGCGCAGCGCGGCGCGATACAGCGGGACGATGGAAATATTTTCCGCCAGCACGTAATGCCAGATGTCCAGCTCGGTCCAGTTGGACAGCGGGAACACGCGAACCCCTTCGCCCGGCGCGACGCGGCCGTTGTACAGACGCCAGAACTCCGGCCGCTGGTCCTTGGGGTCCCACTGCTGCGCCGCCGTGCGGAAGGAGAACACGCGCTCCTTCGCCCGCGACTTCTCCTCGTCCCGCCGCGCGCCGCCGAACGCCGCGTCGAACCCATGGCGGCGCAGCGCCGCCTTGAGCGCCTCCGTCTTCATGGCGCGTGTGTAGAACGCGCCGTGGTCGAACGGGTTGACGCCCTGGGCGCGTGCGTCCTCATTGGTGTGCACAATGAGGTCGAGGCCGTGGCGGCGCAGCACCTTCCAGTCGAACTTGAGGTTGTGGCCGAACTTCCAGCCGGTGTCGATGTGCAGCAGCGGGAAGGGCAGGCGCCCGGGGTGGAACGCCCGGCGCATCAGGTGCAGCAGCACCGACGAGTCCTTGCCGACCGAGTAAAGGAACACCGGGTTCCGGCACTCCGCCGCCACCTCGCGGATGATGTGGATGCTCTCGGCCTCCAACTGCCGCAGGTGCGGCGCGGCGGCGAGCCGGGGAGCCGCAATGCCATCGGTGCGCGGGGACAGGGCGTTCATGCGTGGCGGCTCCCGGTCAGGGTGCGGTGCGCAAGGCTGCGACGGGCGGGCGCTTGCTCCGGCCGCGCTGCGGCGTCGGTGACTTGATCAATGCATGCAAGTGTCATGGCCGTCGGTCCGCCCGTGTCCGCCGGGCTGCTGCCCCGCTCCGATGGCGGCAATTGGGAGCAGCTCTTTGGATACTGCAAGGGACCGGGGCAACTTAAGGGGAATATGCTGGCAAAGGGCGCGAGGGCAGGGATTTGCCGTATTCCTGGCATTTCCGCAACGATGACGTTCTTTTCCGCGGCCCTGGAAGGTCGGCGGACCCCAACGTGGGATGCCGTGTCCGGGCGCTGCGGTCACCCTCCGCGCGCGGCGGGTCCAGGAACCGCGTGGATCACGGCCGGGTCGCCTCGTCGAGTCGCAGCACCGTGCGGGCGTTGGTGGAGCTGGTCGCCAGCGTGTTGATCACGCCGGTGCGCAACGCGCCCAGGATCGCCGCCGCCTTGGTGTTCTCGCTCGCGATGGCCACCACGTCCGGGATGCGGAGAAGGTCGCGGG
>CAXSEX010000410.1:0-4382 GCA_964236415.1 uncultured Acetobacteraceae bacterium
GGAAGCGCGCGTCCTGGTAGCAGGCGTAGATCAGCGCATCGAGTCCGCGGTTGACGAAGGGGTCGTACACCGTGCCGATGGGCAGCAGCCGCGCGCCCGTCAGGCTGTGCTGCAAGCCGGCCGCCGCCAGCACGAGAAAAAGATTCTGCTCGGCGATGCCCAGTTCGATATGCTGGCCGGTCGGCGCCATGCCCCAACGCTGCGCGCTGGCCAGCTTCGCGTCGCGGAACACGTCGTTGCGGGTGTGCCGGTCGAACACCCCGCGGCGGTTCACCCAGGGGCCGAGGTTGGTCGAGACCGTGACATCCGGGCTGGTGGTGACGATGTGCCGGGCCAGCTCGGCGAACTCGCTCTGCGGCCGCCCGATCTCCGCCAGGATGTCGCCGAACCCCGACTGCGTGCTGGCCCGGCGCCCCGGACCGCCCGACACCGGCAGCGCCGCCGGCACCGCGACAACGGGCGTGGACAGGCTGCGCCCGGCGGATGTCAGCGGCTGGGCGAACGGCGCCGCGTCGATCACGGCGCGGAGTTCCGCGGGCGACAGGTCCAACCCCTCCGCCACGTCCCATTCATGGCCGGGCCGGATTCGCATGGCCTGCTGGAAGAACGCCATCTGGTCGCGGGACATCAGGCCGGAATGGTTGTCCTTGTGCCCGGCGAACGGCAGCCCCCTGCCCTTGATGGTGTAGGCGATGAAGCACGTCGGCTGGTCGCCCAAGGCGTCCGCCAGGCGGAACTGCTCTATCAATGCGTCCACGTCGTGGCCGCCGAGGTTGGTCATCAACCCCGCAAGCTCGTCGTCCGACATGGGATCGAGGATCGCACGCCGGGTTCACGGCCAAGCTCCGCCAGCAGCGCCTGCCGCCAGGCCGCGCCGCCCTGGAAGGTGAGCGCCGAGTACAGGCTGTTGGGGCAGTCGTCGATCCAGCGGCGCAGCGCCTCGCCGCCTTCCCGGGCGAAGGCGGCCTCCAACAGGCGGCCATACTTCAAGGTGACGACGTTCCAGCCCATGTCGCGGAACAGGCCCTCGATGCGGCCGAACAGCCGGTCCGGCACCACGCTGTCGAGGCTCTGCCGGTTGTAGTCGATCACCCACCAGACGTTGCGGACGTCGTGCTTCCAGCCTTCCAGCAGCGCCTCGTAGATGTTGCCCTCGTCCAGCTCCGCATCGCCCGCAATCGCCACGTGCCGGCCCGGCGGCAGGCCGGCGTCCAGCCCATGCAGCCGCACGTAGTCCTGCATCAAGGACGCGAAGCTGGTCAGCGCCACGCCCAGGCCGACCGACCCGGTGGAGAAATCGACCTCCGGCCCGTCCTTGGTGCGGCTCGGGTAGCTTTGGATGCCGCCCATCTGGCGCAGCGTGGACAGCCGCTCCGGCCGCTCGCGGCCCAGCAGGAGGTTGATGGCGTGGAACACCGGGCCGGCATGGGGCTTCACGGCGACCCGGTCCTGCGGGCGCAGCACCTCGAAGTAAAGCGCCGTCAGGATGCTGATGCAGCTGGCGCAGCTCGCCTGGTGCCCGCCGACCTTGAGGCCGTCGCGGTTGGGGCGGACGTGGTTGGCGTGGTGCACCATCCAGGCCGACAGCCACAGCAGCTTCTTCTCGATCTCGCGCAGCCCGGCGATGCGCGGGGACGCCTCCCGGATGATCGGATTCGGCGCGTTCATGCCCGACGCCCTTTCACGCCCAACTCCCTTTCACGCCCAGCCGCGTGCCATGCGGCGCACTGCGGTGCTGGCGTTGCGCTTGCCGTCGCCGGCGTAGTCCTCATGGTATTCCTCGATCTTCGCGGGGTCGTACAGGTAGTTCACCATCAACGTGGCGCTTTCCCGTACGCCCTTGCCGCCGGTGTCGGCCCCCATGATGATCCGCTCCACCCGCGCGCCGTTCGACAGGTGGAAGTGGGCCACCGGGTCAAGCGCTCGGCTGCCCCGGGCTTCCACCATCAGGTAGCGGGCGGCCAAGCGGACCAGCACCGGCTCGGCTGCTTTTTGCAGGGCCGGGTCGCGGAACCAGCCCCGTTGCTGCAGGATGGAGTCGAGCGCCTGCGTCCCGGTCATGCTGATGGGGGCGCCCCCGGGCGCCACGGCGGACGCACCCCCAGGCGCCGCGGCGCGCAGGCTGGCGGCTTCCTCCTCGCTCAGCAGCGCCGGGTCGCCCTCGGCCAGCTTGGCGCCGAGCCACTTGCCGAAGCCGGGGATCGGCGACAGGGTGGCGAAGGTCTTGAGGTTGCGGAACTCGGCCCCCAGCAACTCGACGACGCGCTTGATCAGGAAGTTGCCGAAGCTGATGCCGGCCAGGCCGCGCTGGCAGTTGCTGATGGAATAGAAGATCGCCGTGTCGGCGTCCTTGGGGTCGAGCAGCGGCGCCTTCTTGTCGAGCAGGCGCTGCACGCTGTCGGCCAGGCCGCGCACCAGCGCCACCTCCACGAAGATCAGCGGCTCGCTCGGCATCCGGTGGTGGAACAGCGCGTAGCAGCGGCGGTCGCTGTCCAGGCGGTTCTTCAGGTCGCTCCAGGACCGGATCTCGTGCACCGCCTCGTAGCCGACCAGGCGCTCCAGCAGCACGGCCGGGCTGTTCCAGTCGATGCGCTGCAGTTCCAGGAAGCCCACGTCGAACCAATTGGCCAGGAGGCCGCGCATGTCGCTTTCAAGCGCCGCCAGGTACGGGTCGTCGCGGGTCAGCTCCAGCAGCGTGGCGCGCAGGTCCACGAGGAACTTCATGCCGTCCGGAATGGTGGTGAACTGCGTGAGCAGGCGGGCCCGCGGCGGCTCCAGCGCGCGGCGCAGCCGGACCTTGGCGGTCGCGCGTTCGGCGGCGTCGGTGGCGGCCCCCATCGCCTCATACGCCCGGGCCACCGCCTCCGGGTCGCTGTCGAAGGAAGCGAGGTCGCGCAGGAAGCCTTTGCGCCCTTCGGCGTCCAGGGTCAGGTAGGCCTGGGCCAGCTTCGCCGCGCGGTTGCGGGCGCTGACCTCGCCGCCGCGCGCATCGAGGCAGGCGCGCATCTGGCTGGCGATGCCCTGGTCCTCGTCGGTGGACACGCGGTCCGCCATGTCGCGCCAAACCGTCGTGATCCGGCGGATCGCACGGTCGAACAAGCCGGTCGGCGCGGTGATGTCACTCATTAGGACGGCTCCCTGCGGCGCAAAGTTAGCACGGCAGCCCGCGGCGCCATAGGGCGCCGCGGGCGTCACGCCACGGCGGCCTCTGCGACGGCGGCGGCGATGCGGGGCAGCAGGTCCTCGGCGATCAGGCCCTGGCCCGCCAGCGCCGCGGCGCGGCCGTGCAGCCAGGCGGCGGCGGCGGCGGCCTCCCAATCCGCCATGCCCTGCGCCAGCATCGCGGCCACCAGCCCGGCCAGCACGTCCCCCGCCCCGGCGGTCGCAAGCCAGGGGGGCGCGCTGTCGTTGACCGCCACCCGGCCGTCCGGCGCCGCGACCACGGTATCCGCCCCTTTCAGCAGCACCACCGCGCCCACGCGCCGCGCCGCCGCCCGTGCGGCGGCGATCCGGTCGGGACCGACGGGACCGAACAGCTTCGCGAACTCCCCCTCATGCGGGGTCAGCACCGCGCAGCCGGCCAGCGCCTCCGTACGGCCGGCGCAAGCGCCGAGCGCATCAGCATCCGCCACCACCCGGCGCTTCGCGGCCAGCAGGGTGGGAAGCGCGCCGCGCGCCGCGTCTTGCCCCAGGCCGGGGCCGCAGACCCACACGGAGCGGCGCTCGTCCTGCAGCAGCGTCGCCAAGGGCGCGTCGCTGACGATCAGGCCGGGATCGCCGGTGCGGTACACGTCGGCGGCGCCCGTGGCCGCAATCGACACCATGCCGGCCCCGCCGTGCCGGGCCGCGCCGGCGGCTAAGCGGGCCGCGCCCGTCATGGCCGCGCCGCCCAGCACCGTCACGTGCCCACGGGTGTACTTGTGGTCGGACGCCCCCGGCGACGGAACCTGCCAAAGCGCCGGGCCGTTGCGCCAGGCGCGCGGCGCGATCCCGCCCAGCACGCCGGCCGGCAGGCCGATGTCGGCCAGCACGGTGTCGCCGCACAGCGCGCGGCCCGGCAGCAGCAAGTGCCCGGGCTTCAGCCGGAAGAACGTGACCGTGAGGTCCGCCGCACGCACCCGCCCGCGCGGCTGGCCGGTGGCGCCGTCCAGGCCGCTCGGCACATCCACCGCCAGGACGCGCCGCGCCGCGCCCAAGGCATCGGCCACGGTGTCCGGCACGTCGGCGGACAGGCCGGCGCCGAGCACGGCGTCGATGACCAGATCGGCCCGCGCCGCCTCCGCCGGGCCGAACGGGACGGTGGGGCCGTGCCAGCGCACTGCTGCGGCCTCCGCGTCCGAGCCGGCGCGCGGCGGGCCGAGGGCCGCGAGCCGCACCGGCCA
>CAXSEX010000411.1:0-4376 GCA_964236415.1 uncultured Acetobacteraceae bacterium
TCTGCGTGGCCGGGATGGCCGTCGCGGTGCCGGACTGGATGGCGCCGTTGAAGTGCCGGGGTTCCTGGAGCATGCCCATCACCAGCGTGTTGGCGGCGGCACGGGCGGGCTGGGTGGCGGCCAGGCCCCCTTGCAGGGCGGCCACGGCGGAGCCGGCGAGCAGGAGGGAGCGTCTGTCCAGCATGGGTGGTCCTTCGACGTTGCGGGGTTGGGGAAGCAAACCACGGGCCAGCGGCGGGGTCGAGCAAGGCGCGGCGGAACAGCGTGTCCAGTTCCGTGGGCAGCGCCATGTCCGCCGCGCCGATCACCAGCAGCGCGCAGCACCGACGGCGGCAAGCCGTCGAGCGTTTGCGCGAGCGCCTGGGGGTCAAAGGCCGCCGCTTCCCGCCAAAGCCAAGTCCGGAACGGGTGGGCCGGCGCCTCCGCCGCAAGGCGGCTGCCGGGTGGGCGCGGAAGGGTGGGGCCGGCCAGCAAGGCTTCCGGCAACTCGGCATGCGCGACCCGGACGGTGCGCGCACCGGGGCATCTCGCAGGGTAAGTCGCCGCTCTGTCTCGGCTTCTTCCAGTTCGTGCATAACGCTTGCCGACGCGGTAAAGCCCTGCTCGGCACCCTGATTGCGGGCCTGGCTGCATGATGGAGCCGCCACCACTCCGGAACCCAACAAAAGCCCCAGTGCCAACCCGCTTCCACCACTTATGCAACGGTGCCGCTTCATGAACAGCAACACTGACTCTGGCCAGATGACGACGGAACGGGACGACGCCGCTGGCCGCCAGCAGATTCGTGAGCTGCTGGAAAGCTGGGTTGTCTGGCGCGACGCCGGCGACTGGGAACGTCTGCGCACCCTTTGGCACCCGGGCGGCCGAATGGTCGCGACATGGACCGAGGGAACCGGTGACGAGTTTGTCGCCATGAGCCAGGCAGCCTGGGCCAAGGGCGTCAGCGTCCTGCATCGCTTGGGCGGCATCTCGATCGACGTGAAAGGCAACCGCGCCGTTTCGCAGGCCAAGATGGCCATATCGCAGCGCAGCGAAGTGGAAGGCGTGCTCTGCGACGTGACGTGCACTGGGCGCTTCTACGACTTCCTGGAAAACAGGGACGGCAAGTGGGGCATCGTTCTGAGGCAGCCGATCTACGAGCAGGACAGGATTGACCCGGTGCCGCCCGGTGCCGTGCCGGTCTTGGACAAGGCCCTGCTGGAACAGTTCCCGGCCGGCTATCGCCATCTCGCCTATTCCCAGACCCGCATCGGCTACCCCGTCAAACGGAACATGCCAGGCCTGAGGGGCCCCGAGGTGGATGCACTCTACAAGCAGGGCGCGGCCTGGCTCGATGGCGGCCAGTTCGACGCCGCTGCATGGACTGCCCCGAAGAACGAATGACTTTGTCTTCCCTGGTCGTGGCTGGTTGCCTGGTGCTGCGAACGGGCGTTGGCCGACGCTGCCAGAGGCTGGCGGCAGACGTTTGACACCGAGGAGGAAGCCATCACGATGGCCAACGACAGCGAGTACGGCTTGAGCCCCTGGAGCCGTGCGACGTGGACAGGCCGATGCGCGTCACGCGCCGCTTAGGGCCTGCTTGATCTCCATCAACAGTTGGGCCAGCGTGGCCGCCGAGTTCGAGGAAGGGGGCTTCAAGGTGGGCGGCCTTGGCGGGATCGAGGGCTTCCTGGAGTACAAGCAAGCCGCGCATAACTACGACGGCAGCCACCAAGCCGGCAAGGGGACGTGGCGTGCCTCACCGGGACGGGGCAGTCAAACTGGCCTGCTCCCTGCTGGCCACCCGCTCCTGTTCAGGCGCTGGATTGAGATGGCGTCGGTCGCCTGCCCATCGCCGAGGCGCGGCCAACCAGTTTGCTGTGTCTACCGATGGAGCGATCATCGGGAAGCTTCGGAAAATGCGGCAGCCTATGGCGTCGGCTCGCCCAGGTGCAGCGGGATGAAGCGGACAGCGGCAGCGAGGACGAGTGCGACGGCGCCGCCCAGCAAGGTCTGGCCCATGGGGGCGGCCAGCCCGAAGTCCCGCACCAGCCAGGCAAGCGTGAGGGGGGTCAGGCCCGAGATGAGGGCCGTCCCAATGCTGTAGGGAAAAGCGAAGCCGCTCTGCCGGATAGGCGTCGGGAACAGCGAGCAGATCAACGCCGGGATCAGGGCGTGGACAATGCCGCCCAAGGCGCCCACGACGACGAAGGCGTAAATCAGGCTGTTGCCCGCAAAGTCGATGCCGGGCAGGGCGTTAAAGAACCACAGGCCGGTGGCGGCATTGATCACGCCCGCCGCGGCCAGCATCGCCGCCCAGCCGAACCGGTCGCGCAACGCACCCCAAGCAGGCATGCCCAGCACGAAGGCCAGGATGCCGAACACGTTGGCCTTGAACACCAGGTCCGCCGGAACGTGCATCTGTCCGATCAGGTAGGTCGGCGTGTACTGGAAATACACGCTGCTGGTGGTCGAGAACACGAACACCATCGCCACGGCAAAAATGCATTGCGCACGATACTGCGTCAGCACGGTTGCGATCGGGATGCGGGTCGAGAGCTTCCGTTCCTTGCGGATCTGCTCGAACAACGGTGTTTCCCCGAGGTGCCGGCGCAGGTATGCGGCGGACAGGCCGAAGATGCCGCCCAGCAGGAACGGCAGCCGCCAGGCCAGCGAGGCGAGGGCAGGATCGAGATCGGCGACGTATTTCGCGCCGGCTGCGGCGCCGGCGCCCAGCAGCAGCCCGCAATTGACGATGCCGAAGAAGATGCCGCTGGACAGGCCCAGGCGCCTGGGGTTGGCGTGTTCGCAGACGAATACCGACGCGCCAGGCAACTCGCCGCCAACGGCGCAGCCCTGAAGGATGCGCAGCAGGAGCAGCGCAGCGGGCGCCATCCAGCCGGCGAACGCATAGGTTGGCAGCAGGCCCATCAGGAGGGTCGGCACCGACATCAGCAGCACGGTGAAGATGAACAGCTTCTTGCGCCCGACACGGTCGGCGTAGTGCGCGATGACCATGCCGGCGACCGGCCGGACCAGGTATCCGATCGCGAAGATGCCGAACGCCTGGACCTGGTTCTTCCAGATCGACGCGCCCGGCGGGAACAGCACGATGCTGAGCGCGGCGGCCACGAAGACATAGACCTGGAAGTCGAAATACTCGAGCACGGCCCCCATCGAGGCAAGGCCGAGGTTCCGCGCATCCGAGGCGTTGCTTCGCATATCTGTCCGCTCCTCCCGTCCTGCGCCTTCTTGGGGCGCGTCCTTGTTGCGCAGAGACTAAGCATCATTCTGCGGAGCGTGCCTACGCGCAGCAGGAAAAAATGATGCGTCCCGAATGCCTGCTTAGGCGTTTGGTCCCGGGATGAAATGAGGTGGTCCCTGTTTTTCGGACAGGGGGTTGAGCTTGGTTCGCCCCTGTGCAGGACGGACCCGATGAGGGCAAACGGAAGCGGCATTCGGCAGGGTTCAAGGCGCCTGTTGCGCTGGAAGCGTTGCGCGGCGCGTTGACGGTTTCACGGTTGGCGGCCAAGCACGGCGTGCACCAGGCGCTGATCGGGGATTGGAAGCGCCAGGCGGTGGACGGCCTAGCGGCGGTGTTCTCCGGCAAGGTGAAAGCATCCGGCAAGGTGGAAGCAAAGGAGGGCCTGCGGGAGGAGGATGTGGAGTGGCTGCGCGGCAAGGCCGGCCAGTTGGTGGTGGAGCGGGATTTTTGGCCAAGGCCTCCGCTCGATGAGCGTCGAGCGGAGACGGCGGGTGATTGATCCCGGCCATCCCAGCCTGTCGTGCGCCAATGCGGGCTGGTGTCGGTCAGCCGGTCGGGGTTCCACGACCAGCCCGTGGGCGAGACGGCGGAGACCCTGGCGCTGATGCGGCTGGTCGACGCGCAGTTCCTGGAGACGCCCTGGCATGGCTCGCGCCAGATGGCCCGGCATCTCCGGCGGGATGGCCGAAAGGTCGGCCGCAAGCTCGCCGAAACCCCTGGGGTGTGCAGCTGGGTGCGGCGTTTCATGGCCGTCATGGGGCTGGCGCCGATCTGCCAGTGCCCGCGCACGACGGTGCCGAACCCGGCGGAACCACTTGGTTTGCGCCGCGAGCACCGGGTCTGGCCGTATCTGCTGCGGGGCGTGGCGATCGACCGGCCGGACCAGGTTTGGCGCGCCGGCCTGACCGACATCCCCATGCGGCGCGGGTTTCCCTACCTGGTCGCGGTGATGGACGGGGCGACCCGGAAGGTGCTGTCCTGGCGGGTGCCGAACACCATGGACGCGGGGTGCTGCGTGGAGGCGCCGCAGGAGGCCTTGGCCCGGTTCGGCCGTCCGGCGCCGCCGCCGTGGGCGCCGATCACCGTCCCCTTGTCGCCCCTGCCGGCATCGGCCTCTGTTCAGTTTGCCGGC
>CAXSEX010000412.1:0-827 GCA_964236415.1 uncultured Acetobacteraceae bacterium
GGTCGCGCTGTCGCTGCCGCACGAGTCGAAGCTGGAGCAGGTCGAGGCGGATCGGGAAACGGAGCCGTTGCAGCGGGCGGCTGAGTAAGCCAAGCTGGTCGTACGTCAAGGGAGGGCGCCATGAGCATCGAGTTCCTGCTGACCTCGCTCATCGTCGTCGCTTCCCCTGGCACTGGCGTCCTTTTCACGCTCGCAGCCGGCCTTTCGCGGGGGGTGGGCGCCAGCATCATCGCCGCGTTTGGCTGCACCTTGGGCATCGTCCCGCATATGATTGCCGCGGTCACGGGCCTTGCAGCACTCCTGCACGCGAGCGCGCTTGCGTTCCAGACCATCAAGTACTTGGGTGTGGCTTACCTGCTTTACATGGCCTGGAACACGCTGAAGGAGCATGGCGCGCTCAAGGTGGAAAAAGAGATTGCCCCTCGCTCGGCGGTCCAAATCATCACCTCGGCCGTCCTGGTCAACGTCCTTAACCCGAAACTCTCGATCTTCTTCGTCGCGTTCCTGCCGCAGTTCATCAGCGCCGGCGATCCGCACCCGCTCTCGCGCATGTTGGAGTTGAGCGGCATCTTCATGCTGCTCACCTTTGTTGTTTTCGTCGGTTATGGGATATTCGCCGCTTCGATCCGGGAACACGTGACTTCCCGCCCACGAGTGCTGGCTTGGATGCGCCGCACCTTCGCCGCCGCCTTCGTCGCCCTCAGCGCCAAGCTCGCCTTCGCTCAGCGTTGAAGGCCGCCAGGAAGCGCTACCGCCCGACGATCTGTCCATTGAACGTGAGCGCCGGGTCGCACAAATCCGCCAGCGGCCCGGCCACGTCCGCGGGC
>CAXSEX010000412.1:837-4367 GCA_964236415.1 uncultured Acetobacteraceae bacterium
CTCGGCTCAAGAAGCTCGACGCTTGCTGCTGGGCCAGGAAGTGCGGTTTGGCGTTGTCCCATTGAGGCCTTCCTAGCCGATCAGCTTGAACGTCCCTGCACCACGTTCCCGGCCCAATCCGGACGAGGCGCTTTCGTGCCTGTTCCGTGGAACGCTTCCTACCGCCCCACGATCTGCCCATGCAGCGTGAGCGCCGGGTCGCACAAATCCGCCAGCGGTCCGGCCACGTCCTCGGGCTTGGCGAGCTTGGTCCGGTCCTCGCCCGGCATGGCTTCGGCGCGCAGCTTGGTGGCGACGATGCCGGGATCGAACAGGTTGACGCGCAGGGGCGTGGTCGCGACCTCCCCTGCCCAGCTCAGCACCAGGTGCTGCATCCCCGCCTTGGTCGCGCCGTAAGCGCCCCAGTAGGCGCGGGGCGCGGAGGCGATCTCGGTGGTGACGAACACGGCGCGCCCGGCCGGGGCCGCCAGCAGCAGCGGGCCGCAGGTGCGGATCAGCCGCCAGGCGGACGACAGGTTCACGGCAACCACCGTGTCCCAGTCCTTGGGCAGGATGTGCGGCGCCGGGGTCAGGCGGCCGAGCGCCCCGGCGCAGTGCATCAGGATGTCCAGGCGCCCGAACCGCTCGAACAGGCTCGGACCGACCAGGTCGAGCGCCGGGCCGTCGGCGAAGTCCATCGGCAGCAGGGTCGCGGTGCCGCCCCCCGCGCGGATCGCGTCGTCGGTGTCCTCCAGCCCGCCTTGGGTGCGCGCGGTGATGACCACGTGCACGCCGCGCCGGGCCAGCTCGATGGCGGCGGCGGCGCCGATGCCGCGGCTGGCGCCGGTGACGAGCGCCACGCGGCCGGGAGCCTCCGCCACTCAGTGCATCTCGGTCAGCAGGCTGAGCTGCCGGTCCGAGTTGTCCGTCATGTCCGGCAAGGGGATCGGGTACTCCCCGGTGAAGCACGCATCGCAGTAATGCGGACGGGCGGCGTCCCGGTCCGCCTTGCCCAGCGCGCGGTACAGCCCGTCGAGCGAGATGAACGCCAGGCTGTCGGCGCCGATGATCTGCGCCATCTCCTCCACGCTGTGCCGGGCCGCCAGCAGCTTGCCGCGCTCCGGCGTGTCGATGCCGTAGAAGCAGGAATGCGTGGTGGGCGGCGAGGAGATCCGCATATGTACTTCCGCGGCGCCTGCGGCGCGGACCATCTCGACGATCTTCCGGCTGGTGGTGCCGCGCACGATGCTGTCGTCCACCAGGATCACCCGCTTGCCCCGGAGCACCGAGGGGTTGGCCGAGTGCTTCAGCTTGACGCCGAGGTTGCGGATGCTGTCGGTCGGCTCGATGAAGGTGCGGCCGACGTAGTGGTTGCGGATGATGCCCAGCTCGAACGGGATGCCGCTTTCGGCGCTGTAGCCCATGGCGGACGGCACGCCGCTGTCCGGCACGGGCACGATCACGTCGGCGTCCATGTGGCTTTCGCGGGCCAGTTCGGCGCCGATGCGCTTGCGGGCGTCATAGACCGGCATGCCCTCCATCACCGAGTCCGGCCGGGCGAAGTAGATGTACTCGAACACGCAGAACCGGCTTTGATTGCTGCCGAACGGCTTGATGCTGCGCACGCCCCCGTCGTTGATCACCACGATCTCGCCGGGGTCGATGTCGCGGACGAACTCGGCGCCGACGATGTCCAGCGCGCAGGTCTCGCTGGCCAGCACCCAGCCGCCGGTGCCCTCGTTGCCGATGCGGCCCAGGATCAAGGGACGCACGCCGAGCGGGTCGCGCACGCCCATCATCGCCTCGTTCGACAGCGCCACCAGGGAATAGGCGCCGACGACCTGCTTCAAGGCGTCGATCAGCCGGTCCACCACGGTGGAGTACAGGCTGATGGCGATCAGGTGGACGAACACCTCGCTGTCCGTCGTGCTTTGGAACAGGCAGCCGCGGCGGACCAGGGCGCGGTGCAGCGCGTTGGCGTTGGTCAGGTTGCCGTTGTGCGCAACCGCGAAGCCGCCGAACTCGAAGTCGGCGTACAAGGGCTGCACGTTGCGCAGGATGGTGTCGCCGGTGGTGGCGTAGCGGTTGTGCCCGATGGCGTTGCCGCCCGGCAGGGAAGCGATGACCTTGGCCTGGCCGAAGTTGTCGCCGACCAGGCCGAGGGCGCGGTGGTTGTGGAACCGATGCCCGTCGTAGCTGACGATCCCCGTCGCCTCCTGCCCGCGATGCTGCAGCGCGTGCAGGCCCAGCGCAGTGACAGCCGCGGCGTCGGACACGTTCCAGACGCCAAAGACGCCGCATTCCTCGTGCAGCTTGTCGTCATGGCCAGAGGGGTCGTTGGCCTCGGTTGGGGTCAGCACCATGACATTCTCCTACTCCCGTGACGGGCGGGCACCCAAGGCACGGCCCACGGGACTGGCGCGCAGCAGGCTCGCGGCGGTGGCCGACCGACCCGGCGGCGGGCGGGCCACGGCGGGCCGGTATGTCGGCGGAAGCTGGTCGGCAAGCCACTCGGCTCCGTGGTGGATGGCGGGCAGGCTGCGGGCCTCCAGGACCGGGGCCGGCCATTGCTCGACCGCCAGCCCGATGCCCAGCAGGATATAGGCCACCACCAGCAGCGCCGCACCCCTGCCAAGGCCGAATACCAGACCCAAGGAACGGTCGAGGCCGCCGAGCGCCGAGCCGCGCACCGCGTTGCTCAAGGTGCGCACCACCAGCCACAACAGGATCAGCACGAGGAGGAACACGCCGAAAAAGGCGGCGATGTCGGCAATGCCAGGGTCCGAGATAGTGCGGCGCGCGAAGGGCGCCACGGAGTGGAACACCCCGTATGGCCCGGCGACGAAGGCCGCAGCCACCCAGGCGGCGACGCCCAGCACCTCCCGCACCAAGCCGCGCATGACGCCCAGCAGACCCGAGACGAGCATCAACGCCAGGACCACGAGGTCCACCCAATTCATGCGGTCGTCCCAAGCCGTGCGCCGCGGGTATAGCCGTGTTGGGTCCGATACGCCAAGCGCGTCGGATTTATGACGGCGGCCCCTTGGCGGCCGACTTGGCCCCGAAGACGGCGACCAGGTCGGTCAGGTGGCCGATCTCGTCCAGCTTCATCCCCTCCGGCGGGCTGCTCTTGCGCCCCCCGCGGGCGAGCCGGCGCGGCAGGCAGGCGACCTCGAACCCCATCTTGTGCGCTTCCTTCAGCCGGGACTCGGCTTGCGCCACCTGCCGGACCTCGCCGGACAGCCCGACCTCGCCGAAGTACACGGCGGCGGCGCTGGTCGGCGTGTCCATGGCCGCCGAGGCAAGGGCCGCCGCCACGGCGAGGTCGGCCGCCGGCTCGTTGACCCGCAGGCCGCCGGCGATGTTGAGGTAAACATCCGTGCTGCCCATCCGCAGCCCGGCCCGCGTTTCCAGCACGGCCAGCAGCATGGACAAGCGCCCGCTGTCCCAGCCAACCACGGAGCGCCGGGGCGACCCGCCGCTGTTGGGCGCCAGCAGCGCCTGCACCCCGACCAGGGCCGGTTGGTTTTTTTACGATACGGCGACCACCG
>CAXSEX010000413.1:0-4355 GCA_964236415.1 uncultured Acetobacteraceae bacterium
GCAAGGTCGATCCGACGGGACGAGGTCGCGGCGAACAGCGCCTGGAAGCCGAGGTCGCTGATCTGCATCTCCATGCCCAGGCGCTGCGCCACCAGCCGGGCCAACTCGACCTCCAGCCCGTCGAAGCTGCCGCGCTCGTCCTTGACCTCGAAGGGTGGGTTGGTCGGGTAGGAGCCGACCGTCAGGACCTCGGCCGCTTCGGCGCGGCGGGCCATCGCGGCGGCACCGAGCAGGCCGGCAAGGGAACGCCGGGTCAACTGCACCATCATCGCTCTCCTTTGTTGGGTGGGGGCGGGCATCACGCCAGGGCTGCAAGCCGGTCAAGTGCTGTGGAAAGCTGCTGGGGATCGCGGGCGACGCACATGCGGAGGTGCGCCGACGCGGTTTCGCCGAACAGTGCGCCCGGGGCCAGGCCGACGCGCGCGCGCCGCAGCACGTCCACGCAGGCGGCCCGGCTGTCGGGCCAGCCCTCCACGCGGAAGAAGGCATACATGCCCCCTTCCGGCATTGGCGGCAGCCGGAACAGCGAGTTCTGGCCCAGCCGCTCATAGGCCAACTTCAGCCCAGCGTGGCAGCGGTCGCGCATGGCGGCGGCAAACGCCTCGCCATCGTTCAGCGCCGCCGCCGCTGCCGCCTGGATGAAGTCCGGGGTGCCGGAGTTCATGTATTGCGTCAGCGCCGACACCCGCGCCGACACGGAGGCCGGGTGCGTCAGCCAGCCGACGCGGAAGCCGGTCATGGCCCAGGCCTTGGAGAACGAGTTGACGCACAGCACCAAGTCCTCCGGCCCGGCAATCTCCAGCATGGATGGCGCCGCGTCGGCTGCCCAGAACAGCCGGGCATACACCTCGTCGGCAATGATCCAAATGCCGCGGTCGCGCGAGAAGTCGAGCAGCGCCTGCAGCTCGGCCCGCGTCGCGGTCCAGCCGGTGGGGTTGGCGGGGGACGAGAACAGGATGGCCCGGGTGCGCGCGTCGCAACGGGCGAACACGCGGTCGAGGTCCAGGCGCCAGCCGCAGTCGTCAAGGCGCAGCGGCACGGGCCGCGGCTCGCCGCCCACCAGGTGGATGCAGTGGTGGCTGTTGGGCCATTGCGGCTCGACATACACGACGTTGGTGCCGAGGTCGCACACCAGCTCCAGCGCGGCCAGCATGGCCTGCATGCCGCCGGGCTGCACGGTGCTGCGGTCCGTGCCGATATGCTGGCCGTAGAGCCGGGTCTGGTAGGCGCTCAGCGCCGCGACCAGCTCGGCGCTGCCCCGCATGTCGGGCACGTAGAACGTCCGGCCCGCGTCCAGCGCCTGCTTGGCGGCATCGCGCACGAAGGCAGGGGCAGGCAGGTCGCCTTCGCCGTACCAAAGCGGGATCACCCCGTCCAGCGGCCCGGCGGTGGCCGCGAGGCTTGCGATGTTCTCGGACACGAGGTCCTGCACCTGCGGGCGCAGCCGGGCGGTGGCGGACTGGATGGGATGGTTGGGCAGCATGGGGGGCCTCGTCGAGGACAGGGTGGCACGGATGCCGTTGCCAGCCGGTGGGTCCCGGCCAGGGTCATGCCAGCAGGCCGCGAAGGTCCTGCCGCATCCAGTTCACTGCCGCACCAGCCCGGCGTCGGTCGGCAGCCAAAGCGCCAGTTGCGGCAGGAAGGTGACGGCGAGCACCACGGCCAGCATGGCTAGGATGAAAGGCGGGATTTCGCGGAAGATCTCCGACAGCGGCGTGCCGGTCAGGCCACTCATCACGAACAGCAGCAGGCCATGCGGTGGAAGGGTGAGGCCGACCATCATGTTCAGCACCACGACGACGCCGAAATGCACCAGGTCGATGCCCAGCCGCTGCGCGATGGGGACAAGCAGCGGGACGATCACGAGCAGGATCGTCACCTCGTCGAGGAAGATGGCCAGCACGAGCATCAGCAGGTTGACGCAGAGCAGGAACCCGACGGGCGACAGGTGCCAGGACAGCAGGGTGCCCTGGATCAGTTGCGGCAAGCTCTCGTTGGCGACGGCGTAGTTGAACACGAACGCGCCGGCCATGATGGTGGCGATCATCGTGGTGGCCTTCACCGTCGCGACGATGACCGGGAACAGCTGCAAGGGCGTCATGGTCCGGTAAACCAGGAACGCCAACGCCAGCGCATAGGCCGCGGCGATGGCGGCGGCCTCGGTGGGCGTCGTCACGCCGGAATAGATCAGGCCGAGCAGGATCGCCGGCAGCAGCAGCGGCGGGATCGCCCGGGCGAAGATGCCCGGCAGGGCGCGCCAGGGTGTTCGGGCCTCGCGCGGAAAACCGCGCCTGCTGGCGATGAGGCCGACGGCCGCCATCAGCGCCGCCCCCATCAGCGCGGCTGGCACAAGGCCGCCCAGCAGCATGGCGCCGACGGAAGCGTTGGCAATCAGCGCGTAGAAGATCATCGGGATGGAGGTGGGCATCAACGGGCCGAGCGTCGCGGACGCGACGGACGTGGCGGCAGCGAAGCCGCGCGGGTAGCGGTTGTTCTTGGTCATCATGCGCGCGACGATCAGGCCGGGTCCGGACGCGTCCGCGACCGCGCTGCCGCTCATGCCGGAAAAGATCAGGTTCGACACCACGTTGACCTGAGCCAACCCGCCGGGCAGGTGCCCCACCAGGGCCGAGCCGCAGCCCAGCAGCCGCTCGATCACGCCGCTGGCGTTCATGACGTTGGCAACGAAGATGAACAGCGGGATCGCGATCAGGAGGTAGCTGTTGTACAGGCCATTCATGGTCTGGTCGGTCACCAGGCCGAGGTCCTGGTGGCTCGCGATCAGGTAGGCGAAGCCGGATGCGAGCATTGAAAGGCCGAGCGGCGCACCCAGGACGGCGGCGGCGGCGAACACGCCCAGCAAGACCCAAAGCTCCTGCGTCATCCCGTCGCGCCCCGTTCAAACGTGCGACCGCCAACTGGGACCGCACAGGCGGAACACGGACCAGGCGGCGCGAAGCGGGACGGTGAGGATGAAGACGCCGAAGCACATGTAAACCCAGTCCAGCCGCAGCCCGAGCACGGGCGTGCGTTCCCGCCACAGGAACAGGATGTAGTCAATCGTCCCGGGTGCTACGTAAAGGAACAGCCCGGCGAGCAGCGCGCCGCGCACGACCCCCATCGCCCGGCGCGCCCCGGGCGGCACGGCGTGCGTCACCAGGTCGAACCGGATGTGCTCACGGTCGCCCAGGATGAAGGAGTTGGCCCAGAAGACGATCCAGATGAACAGGATGATGGACACCTCGTCCGCCCACGCCATCTCTGCGTGCCCGGCGTAGCGCGCCACGATCTTGGCGCAGAAGATGACGAACACGGCCGCGAACATGGCCGCCGCGACGACATCCGCGGCGAGCCGCGCGAAGCGGAGCCAGCGGGCAAGCGGGCCGGACCCCGCTGCCATCGGCGCGGCCTGCGTCAAGCCGCGGCCTGGACTTGCCTGAGCAGGCCGGTGTTCCAAACTTTGGCCACGTCCGCCTCGGCGTACACCTTGTCCGCGTTGGCGCGGAACGCCGCGAGGTCCGGCGCCTCCACTGCCAGGCCGCGCGCCACCAGCCCGGCCGTGACGGTCCTCTCGTCCTCAAGACGCGCGTCGTCGTTGAACCGGGCTGCCCGTTTCGCTGCCGCTTCAAGCGCGGCCTGCTGCTCGGCCGACAGCTTCTTCCAGGTCGGGGCCGCGATGTTGATGAACACCGGCTGCAGCAGGTGGCCGGTCAGCACGACCTGCTCCGTCACCTCGTACAACTTGGTCGCGTTGAAGATGGACAGCGGGTTCTCCTGCCCGTCTATCGTGCCCGTCTTGAGCGCCAGGTACACCTCCGGCGCGCCCAGCGGGACCGGACCGACGCCGAGCGCGCGACCCAGCAGCAGCCATTCCGGGCCGCCCGGCATCCGCATCTTGACCCCGGCCAGATCAGCGGGGATGCGCACAGGGCGGCGCTTGCGGAGGTTGACCTGCCGGGTGCCGAGATAGGCGACCGCCAGGATCTCGATCCCCATCCGGCTCGACACATCCTGGCGGTAGGCCTGGCCGAGCGGCCCGTCGAACACGCGGCGCAGGTGGCCGTAGTCGCGGAACAGGTAGCCACGGTTGAAGAAGCCGTATTCCGGCACCTGCTGCGCGACCTCGAACGTGGTCATCGTGCTCATCTCCAGCGTGCCGCGCTGCAAGGCGGGCACTTCTGTGCCCTGCTTGAACAAGGCGCCGGCCGGATACACCTCGGTCGCCAGCCCGACCCTCGCGCCGTCGAGGTCGGCCTTCATCTGGTCGAGCGCCTTGGCAAGGAAGTCGCTGGGCGGCGAGGCGGTCGATAGGCGCAGCCGTGTCGGCGTCGGCTGGGCCTGCGCGGCGCCGGCCA
>CAXSEX010000414.1:0-4351 GCA_964236415.1 uncultured Acetobacteraceae bacterium
TTCCCGCCTGGGTGCTGAACCTGGAGGACCCGGCCGACGAGGCGCACCGCCGCCTGGCCGCCCTGATGCGCCTGCACGGCATCGCCGACAGCGAGCTGGCCGGGCGCCTGTTCCTGCACCACGGGCGGGAGCGCCGGGTGGTGCTGGCGGAGCAGGGCGGCTTCGGCGCCGTCGCCTACCCGGACCGCGACGCGGTGCGGGAGGAAGCCGGCGCCCACGGCATCGGCCTGATCGTGGTGGACCCCTTCGTGAAGTCGCACGCGCTGTCCGAGAACGACAACGGCCAGATGGACGCCGCCGCCACCGCCTGGGCGGAGGTCGCGGACGCCACCGGCGCCGCCGTGCTCCTGGTCCACCACACCCGCAAGGCGGGCGCCGCCGGCCCGGATCTGTCCGCGGAGGCCGCCCGCGGCGCCAAGTCGCTCACCGACGCCGCCCGCAGCGCCGGCGTCCTGTCCGCCATGACCGCCGCGGAGGCCGAGCAACTGGGCGTCGCCGCGTCCGACCGCTGGCGGCACGTGCGGCTCGACGACGCCAAGGCGAACCTGGCACCCTTGGCCGCCGCGCGCTGGTTCCGGCTGGCGACGGTGGCGCTCGGCAACGCGACGCCCGCCTACCCGCACGGCGACCAGGTGGCCGCCATCGAGCCGTGGCGCCCGGCCAGCCCCTGGGCCGCGCACTCCCCGTCCGACCTGAACCGGGTTCTGGACCAGATCGCCGCCGGGCCGGGCCACGGCTTCCTGTATGCGCCCAACCGCCGCGGGCGCGTGCAGAGCCGCTGGGCCGGGGACGTGCTGGTGCAGCGCCTCGGCGTGAACGAGGCGCAGGCGGCGGCCATGGTGGAAACCTGGCTCCGTTCCGGCCTGCTCGCCCTCAAGGGCTACCGCGACCTGGACCAGCGCCGCTGGCGCACCGGCGTCGCCGTGGACGACAGCCGCCGGCCCACCCTCCCCGACCCGAAGGAGACCACCCCATGAGCCAAGGATTTGACGCGCGACTTGATGCGGCACTTGATGCAGCAGCCGCCGCCGGGGTCCGGCGACTTGATGCGGGACTTGATGCGCGCCGTCCCGGCATGGCGCCCGGTGCGTCAATTCCCCCGGTGAAACCGGGGGGAATTGATGCACCGGGCGCCCGTCCGCCTGGGTTCCGCCGGCGAATTGATGCGCGTCCTGATGCGCGGATTGATGCAGGGGGTGCCGGGCGGATTGATGCGCGTCCTGATGCGCGACTTGATGCGCCCAACCCCCACACCCCCGACGGCCTCCCCGCCACGCCCGAGTTCGTGCAGGCGTGCCTGGAGGAGGCCGGCCTCACGCTGATGGCGCTGCCCCACGCCGGCCCCACCACCCGGCTGCGCCAGGGCGGGCTGGAATGGGTGCGCGACGCGGTGGAATACCCGCCGGAGCGGACGGTGATCCGCCCCGCCGTGCCGTCCGCCGCGGCGATTGACCG
Organism: uncultured Acetobacteraceae bacterium; assembly: GCA_964236415.1. GTDB lineage: Bacteria > Pseudomonadota > Alphaproteobacteria > Acetobacterales > Acetobacteraceae > CAHJXG01. Next base: position 1,456 of record CAXSEX010000414.1, read on the forward strand.
CATGGACCGGGTGCTCGCCTGGATCCCCCGCATCCCCGCCGACAAGTTCGTGCTGCGCCGGGTGGTAGGCGCGCGCTGCCTGCTGTCGCCGCTGACAGGCCGGCACCTGTTCACCTGGCGGCGGCTGGCGGCGGCGGTGGGCGCCGACCACAAGGCGGTGCAGCGGTGGCACGCGCAGGGGCTGGCGCTGATCGCAGGCTCGCTGAACGCGCGCTGAGGGGGACAGGCGGTGATCCGGCTGAACCCTGGGGAACTCGCGGAACGGCTCGCGCAGGTGCGGGCGGAGGAGGTCATGGCCCGGGCCTTGGCCGCGCAGGCGGAGCGGATGACGACCATTACCACGTCGAGAACCCAGACACGACGGGCAAGCGCGACCTGTATCTCGACAAGGACGGTCGGCCAGCACCAAAGGGGAGCGATCCCTCGCACATCCCACAAGGAGAGAAACCGTGACGAGCCTAACCGAGTAGCTTGAGCGCACTGTGTTCCACGACGCTTCCCTTGCAGAATGCGTATCCGAAAAGGATACGTTGCGGCTTGAGTTCCAGGACATCAGCTTGGAGTGGGGAAAAGAGGAGTATTACAGCGCCACCGTCGTTCTCAGCGGCGTGCGGGAGATCAGGCGCTTCGATGAGCTGCTCCCGCAACTGACCATGGAGGGCGAGGGCGAGGTGTTGCAATTCCGTCGCGGCGAGGGCCGGGCGCTGCTGCTGGTCGAATGGCACATCTATCAGCCGGCCACCAGAAGCTTCGTCCAATACGAGATCGACTACGCCACCGCCCCCATCACCGTCGAGAAGCAGGATGGGCTGATTGCCTGAGCGATCCGCAAGGGGGCGTCAGTCCATGGAGATGATCGGCGACCCCCGGGTCTTCGCGGTCCAACTGGAATGGAAACGCAGGCCCACCTGCAAGCCATGGATGTATGGCATGTTCTGCGTGCACGTCTGCGGCGAGCGTCTTGGGTCGCCCACAAGCCCAGCGACCCTGAACAGCGTCCTGGCCGAACTGGGCGGGTTCAAGCCGACCGCCCCGCTGCGGCGCGCCCCGGCCCTGATGGCGGCCGATCCCGTGACGGCGTTCCTGAGCATCGAGAATGCGTATTACGGGTTGGAGCACATGGAAGACAAGATCCCGCCGGGGTTCACGCCCCTCCCCGTGCCTGACCGAACTGCATTCGAGATCCTCGACGTCGATGGCCTCGAAGATTACCGGCTTTATTGCGTGGAAGACGAAACCACCAGCCGCCTGCTGCATGCACGGATGGGGGAGTTGCCGCGGGAATGCCGGGTGCCGCGCGCCGTGCTGGCCGATGTCATGGAACGGACGGTCGAACGGCTCGACGGCTGGTTCGCGCAGCTGCCGGAGCCGCCGGAGGGGCTTGGTTGAACGGGGCGCAGGCAACGGTCGCCGGCCCGCTACGCCGACGCGGACGGGTGCCCGCCAACGGGGTGATCGTGAAGTCCGAGGTCGCGTAGGCGCCCAGCAGATGGAGGTCGCCGGCTGTGCCCCGCCTGCCCCGAACAATTGCAGGTCCCCGGGCGCCGGCACGCGCGCGGCGCTTCCGGCCAGTCAGGGCTTGCGCCTCGTCCACGGCCTGCGCGTGCCGCCTTTCCCGCCCAGCCGGACGGCCCGGCTTCGCCCTTGCCTTCCGTCGATGCAGGGCTGCCCCGCCTCAGCGCGGCACCAGCGCCCCGGTTTGCCGCAGCCGCCCGGTCATCACCAAGGCCCCCATCCCGGACAGCAGCAGCGCCGCGGTCCAGCGCGTGTTGGCCGACGCGGCGTCCGGCCCGCCGCCGCCGGCCAGGAACAGGAACAGCACGCTGACCAGGAGCAGCGCCCCCCGGCCCCGCCCGCCGCGCCGGGCCACCGCCACCGCCAGCGCCACGAAGGTCGCGAACAAGCCGATGGCCAGCGCCCGCACCAGGTCCAGCGCCAGCACCGACAGGTCTGCCACCGCCTCGCCCAGCCGCCAGGCGAGCACGTGCGCCGTGTCTATCAGCCGGAACAGGAACCGGTCGGGACCCACCGCATACACCAGGGCGGCAAGCGCCAGCCCCAGGCCCCAAGCCAGCAAAACCGGATCGCGTCGTCGCATGAACCCCTCGCTCAGATAGGCGGGCAACGCCCGCGGCCGGATGGGCGGGCAACGCCCGCGGCCGGATGGGCGGGCAACGCCCGCGGCCGGATGGCCGGGCGCCGCCGCAAACGCCGCGCGTTCCGGCAAGCCCGCCGCGCTCATGTAGGCGCCCCCGCCGCGCCATCCAAGCGCCCGCGGCCCGGGCGTCCGCCGCCGGTCATCCCTCGACCAGCTTGAGGCAGACGACGCCGGAAAGGATGAGGGCAAGGCCGGCCAGGCGCCCGGGCGAGGCGCTTTCGCCCAGGACGAGGACGCCGGCCAGGGCCACCCCGAGGGCGCCGATGCCGACCCAGACCGCGTAGGCCGTGCCCACAGGCAGCGTGCGGAGCGCGGCCGACAGCATGAGGAAGCTGGCCGCCGCGCCCGCGATGCCGACAACGCTCGGCCAGAAGCGGGTGAAGCCGCCGGCCTGCTTGAGCGCGAGCGCCCAGACGACCTCCAGCAGTCCGGCGCCGACGAGCATGATCCAGGCCATGGCGGGTTCCTTCGGTGGCGGGCCGTCGCGGGGAACGGGCCGCTGCGGCAGTTGGAGCCATCCGTAGCGGCCCGCCAGCACCGAGGCGACCTGCGGCCGGCATCTATCCGCCCGCGGCCAGGCGGTCCATCCTGGGCCGCTTCGGCAGTGCCGTCACCCCGGCCTGGCCAGCCCTGCCCCCCGACACGAGCGACCTCACATGAACGGCACCATGCGCTTGAACGCCTTCACGATGAACTGCGTCGGCCACCAGTCGCCGGGCCTGTGGACCCACCCGCGCG
>CAXSEX010000415.1:0-3843 GCA_964236415.1 uncultured Acetobacteraceae bacterium
CGCCCATGCTGGTCGGGCCGCCGTTCAGGTGCGCGGACAGCGTATAGTATTTCACGTCCAGCGCCGTCTCGACCCCGGATTTCAGCAGCAGGTTGAAGTCCACGCCCCAGTTCGAGGTCAGCACCGATTTCGCGCCCGAGCCCTTGATCTTGGTGACGTAGGGAGTGAAATCCTTCACCTTGCCGAGCGGCACCCGCTCCACGCCCACGATCTGCAAGTCGGGCCGGCGGTTCGCCAGCATGGCCTGCGCCGCGCGCTCCACCGACTGGCCGAAGGAGTAGTCGGGGTTGAACAGGTAGACCTTCTTGATCTGCGCCTGGCTCACCAGGTAGTCGGCGAGCGCCCGCATCTTCATGTCGCTGTCGGCGTCGAAGCGGAAGTGCCACCAGTTGCACTTCTCGTTGGTGAGCGCCGGGTCAACGGCGGCGTAGTTCAGGAACATCACCGACTGGCCCGGCGCGCGGCGGTTGTTCTTGGCGATGGCGTCGGAGAGCGCAAAAGCAACGGAAGAGCCGTTGCCCTGGGTCACGTAGCGGATGCCGTCGTCGATGGCCTTGCGCAGCAGGGTCAGCGACTTCTCCGGACTGACCTCGTTGTCGAGCGGCACCAGCTCCAGCCGGCGGCCCGGCCCGGCGGCGGCGCTCGCGTTCGCCCGGTCGATGGCGAAGCGGAAATGCTGCTCGCCCAGCTGCCCCGTGGCGGCGAGCGAGCCGCTGAGCGGGTCGATGTAGGCGATGCGCACGACCTCCTCGGCGCGCGCCGGGCCGGGGGCGGCGAGGGCGAAGCTGGCGAGGGCGGCGGCCGCGATGCTCAGCATGGGGCGGTTCGGCATGGGGTTCCTCCGCCGGCACCTCGTGATGGATGCCGTGCGGGGGTAGTTTTCGGTCCCAACACGGTGCGCGTCAACGGGGTTGTGGCGCGGCATCGGGCGCGGCGCTGATTGCGTGGGACATGGGATGTAGTAAGGTTGCTATCCGTTCATCGTTGGGAGGCCGCCATGGCGATCACAACCATCTCCAGCCGCGAGTTCAACCAGGACACCAGCGGGGCGAAGCGGGCAACCAAGGAAGGGCCGGTGTTCATCACCGACCGAGGCGTGCCGGCGCATGTGCTGTTGACGATTGAGGATTATCGTAAGCTGAGCGGCGACGAGCCAAGCATTGCCGATCTGCTGTATATGCCGGGCGCGGATGAGATCGAGTTCGATCCGCCGCGCATGGGAGAGTTTCCTCCCCGCGAGCCGGAATTTCCCTGATGCCCGGTTCTGCCTGATGTTTATCCTGGACACGGATGTCGTTTCCGAACTGCGGAAGGTGAAAAGCGGCAGGGCGGACAGGAACATGGCTGCCTGGGTCATTCGACTGCCGGCGCCCGCATTGTTCTTGTCGTGCATCACGATCATGGAACTGGAACTCGGCATCCTGTTCTTGGAACGTCGCGACACTGCTCAAGGGGCTACCTTGAGGAGCTGGTTGAACCAGTTCGTCTTTCCGACTTTCAGCAACCACGTCCTGCCGGTCGATGCCGCCGTGGCGCAGCGTTGCGCGGCGCTCCACGTTCCAAACCGGCGACCGGAACGGGACGCCTTCATCGGCGCGACCGCGCTGGTCCACGGCATGACCGTTGCGACGCGCAACGTCGCCGACTTCACGTCCATGGGCGTTCCCGTCATCAATCCCTGGGACGCCCCGCCCGCCCCTTGACCATGCCCGCCCCGGGCGTGGCAGGATCGCGGCAAACCCGAGGAACCCCCATGCCCCTCCCCCCCAACCTGGCCCGCGCGCTGGCCGGGCGCTTGTCCCTCCCGGTGATCGGGTCGCCGTTGTTCATCATCTCCACCCCCGACCTGGTAATCGCGCAGTGCACGGCGGGGGTGGTGGGGTCGTTCCCGGCGCTCAACGCCCGGCCCGCGCCGGTGCTGGGCGACTGGATCCAGCGCATCCAGGACGCGCTGGCCGCGCACGACGCGCGCCACCCGGACCGGCCCTCGGCGCCGTTCGCGGTGAACCAGATTGTCCACCGCAGCAACACCCGGCTGGACGCAGACATGGAAGCCTGCGTGCGCCACCAGGTGCCGCTGGTCATCACCTCGCTCGGCGCGCGTCCGGAGGTGAACGAGGCCGTGCATTCCTACGGCGGCGCCGTGCTGCACGACATCATCAACGACCGCTTCGCGCGGAAAGCGGTGGAAAAGGGCGCAGACGGGCTGATCGCGGTGGCCGCAGGCGCGGGCGGGCACGCCGGCACGCTGTCGCCGTTCGCGCTGATGCAGGAAATCCGCGCGTGGTTCGACGGGCCGGTGGCGCTGTCGGGCGCCATCGCCACCGGGTCGGCGGTGCTGGCGGCACAGGCGATGGGGGCGGACTTCGCCTATATCGGCTCGGCCTTCATCGCCACGGCCGAGGCGAACGCGGCGGACGGCTACAAGCAGGCCGTGGTGGACGGGCGGGCGGACAGCATCGTTTACACGAACCTGATCACCGGCGTTCACGGCAACTACCTGCGGGGAAGCCTGGAGGCGGCCGGGCTTGATCCCGACAACCTGCCGGAGTCCGACCCGTCGGCGATGGACTTCGGGGGCGACAAGCCCAAGGCTTGGAAGGACATCTGGGGGTCCGGCCAGGGCATCGGCGCCGTGGACGCCGTGGTGCCCACGGCGGAACTGGTGGCGCGGCTCCGGCGGGAATACGCGGCGGCGCGGACCCGGCTCGGCGTGGCGGAGGCAGTGCCGGCGTAGCCCGGGCGCACGCCGCGGGAGGGCGCTCGCGGAGGCGTGCAATGCTTTTCATGCTGCGCTGCACCATGTCGGGTGGGTCCGCGGTCATCGCGTTCTCCCCCCAGGCCAATCCTGGATTGCCAGAAAGGCCATGCCGATGTCCGGGCTTGCCGCCATGTTCGACTACGTCACCCGTTTCAACCAGTTGGCTGCCGGCTTGAGCGGTGCCTCCGAGGACTCCGGCTTGGCCGAAACCCGCGATTTCGGCGCCAATCCCGGGGCGTTGCGGATGCTGACGCATGCGCCCGCCGGGCTGCCGGACGGCGCGCCGCTGCTGGTGGCGCTGCATGGCGGCTCGCAGTCGGCGGCGGAGTACGACCGCGGCGCCGGGTGGTCCGGACTGGCCGACCGGCACGGCTTCGCGGTTCTGCTGCCGGAGCAAGGCCGGGCCAACAACGCCCAACGCTGCTTCAACTGGTTCCAGCCTGGGGACACGGCGCGGGGCGGCGGCGAAGCGCAGTCGATCCGCGAGATGGTCGCCTGCATGGCCGCTGCCCACCGGATCGACCCGGCGCGCGTGTTCATCACCGGGCTGTCCGCCGGCGGCGCCATGGCGGCGGCGATGCTTGCGGCCTATCCCGAGGTGTTCGCCGGGGGCGCCGTGATCGCCGGGCTGCCGGTCGGGGCGGCCTCGACCGTGCACGGCGCGATGGATGCGATGGGTGGCGGGCGCAGCCACCCGGCGGCGGATTGGGGCGACCGGGTCCGCGCCGCGTCTCCGCACGGCGGCCCGTGGCCGCGCGTCCAGATCTGGCAGGGCGACGCCGACGGCACCGTGGCTCCCAGCAACGCGGGCGAGCTGGCGAAGCAGTGGGCAAACGTGCAGGGCCTGGCCGGGCCGGCATCGAGCGACGTGGTGGACGGGGCGCGGCACCGGTCCTGGCGCGGGCGGGACGGCCGGGTGGCGCTGGAAACCTTCGTGGTGCCGCGCCTGGCGCACGGCGCGCCGCTGGACACGCGGTCGGCGGACCGGGACCATGCCGCAGGGGCCGCCGGGCCGTACATGCTGGAAGCGGGCATCTCCTCCACCTGGCACATCGCCCACGCCTTCGGGCTGCTGGCGCGGG
>CAXSEX010000415.1:3853-4315 GCA_964236415.1 uncultured Acetobacteraceae bacterium
CCTCCGGCTTAGCGGACGGCTTGCCGGGGACCGCGCCCTCGGCGACCAGGACCTCGTTCGCCGCCTTGAACGCTTCCAGCCCGGCGGGCACGCCGCAGTACACCGTGGCGTGCAGCAGCACCTCCTTGATCTCGTCCGGCGTGACGCCGTTGGTCAGCGCGCCGCGGACGTGCAGCTTCAGTTCGGCCGGCGCCTTGAGCGCGGTCAGCATGGCGAGGTTCAGCAGCGACCGGGTGCGCCGGTCGAGGCCGGGGCGCGACCACACGTAGCCCCAGGCCATCTCGGTCGTGACGTGCTGGAACGCCGACATGAACTCGTTGGCGTCCGCGAGGGAGGCGTCCACGTAGTCGGCCCCCAGCACCGCCCGCCGGATCGGCAGGCCGCGTTCGAACAGGCCCTCGGGCGTTGGGTCTTCGGCCATGGAAGCGTCCTCCGGTGGTGTGCAGCCGTCATACGGGGCGG
>CAXSEX010000416.1:0-4311 GCA_964236415.1 uncultured Acetobacteraceae bacterium
CGTCGGCCACGGCGCTGTCGATCTCGACGCCGCGGTTCATCGGGCCGGGGTGCATCACCAGCGCGTCGGGCTTGGCCCACGCCAGCTTGGCCGCATCCAGCCCGAAGAAGCGGAAGTACTCGCGGGCGCTGGGCACCAAGCCGCCCGCCATGCGCTCCCGCTGCAAGCGGAGCATCATGACAACATCGACGCCGCGCAGCCCGGCCTGCATGTCGTGGAACACCTCTACGCCCAAAGCCGCGGCGGCAGCGGGGATCAGGGTCGGCGGCCCGACCACGCGCACCCGGCAGCCCATGGTGCCGAGCAGATGGATGTTTGAGCGGGCCACCCGGCTGTGCAGCACGTCGCCGCAGATGGCGACGGTGAGGTTCTCCAGGCTGCCGCGGCGGCGGCGCAGGGTGAGCGCATCGAGCAGCGCCTGGGTGGGATGCTCATGGGTGCCGTCCCCGGCGTTGATGACGGCGGAGGACACCTTCTGCGCCAGCAGGTTCGGCGCCCCGGACTGGTCGTGGCGCACCACCAGCAGGTCGCAGCGCATGGCGTTGAGCGTGGCAGCGGTGTCAAGCAGGGTCTCGCCCTTGTTCACGCTGCTGGTGGACACCGACATGTTGATCACGTCCGCGCCCAGCCGCTTGCCCGCGAGCTCGAAACTCGTGCGCGTGCGCGTGCTGTCCTCGAAAAACAGGTTGATCAGCGTGCGGCCTCGCAGCAGGTCGCGCTGCGTCTTGCCGGAGCGGTTCAGCAAGACGTAGCTCTCGGCGAGGTCGAGCAGCCCGGCGATCTCGGGCGGATGCAGCCCCTCGATCGCCAGTAAGTGGCGGTGCGGGTAGCGCATCAGGCAGCGGCGAGCGCGATGCGGGCCAGCGCCTCCTCGCGGCCCAGGGCGGCGAGTGTCTCGTCGATGCCGGGACTCATGGTGCTGCCGGTCAGCGCGGCGCGGAGCGGCTGCGCCACCTGGCCGAGCTTGCGCCCGGCCGCTTCCGCGAACTGCCGCAGCGCCGTGTCCAGCGCCGGCGGCGTGAAGTCGGTGGCGGCGAGCACCGGGGCAACCTGCCGCAGCGTCGCCTTACTTTCAGGGGTCAGCAGGGTCAGCGCCTTTGGCTCGAACGGCAAGGGGGCGGGCCGCAACAGGAAGGCAGCGCTTTCAGTCAAGTCGGCCAACGTCTTGGCACGCTCCTTCAACCCCGGCATCAGTGCCCGGATGCGGGCCGTCCCGACAGCATCGGCGTGTAGGCCGTGCGTCGCGGCAAGCCGCCCGACAACTTCGCGCGTCAGCCGGTCATCATCAGCCCGGCGTAGCCAAACGCCGTTGATGTGCTGCAGCTTGGAAAAATCCATCCGGGCCGCCGCCTTGCCAACGCCGTCCAGGTCGAACAAGCGGACCGCCTCCTCGCGGTCCAGCACCTCGGTGTCGCCATGGCCCCAGCCGAGGCGGAGCAGGTAGTTGCACAGCGCCTCCGGCAGGAAGCCCTGCTCGCGATATTCCAGCACGCTGACGGCGCCGTGCCGCTTCGACAGCTTGGCGCCGTCCGGGCCGTGGATCATCGGCAGATGGGCGAAGCGGGGCAGGTCCCAGCCCATGCCCTGAAAAACCTGAAGTTGGCGAAACGTGTTGGTCATGTGGTCGTCGCCGCGGATTACGTGGGTGATCGCCATGTCGTGGTCGTCCACGACAACGGCGTGCAGGTAGGTCGGCGTGCCGTCGCTGCGCAGGATGATCATGTCGTCCAACTCGCTGTTGGCGACGCGGACGCTGCCTTGCACCAGGTCGTCCACCACCGTCTCGCCTTCCTGGGGCGCGCGCAGCCGGATGACGGGCTTGACGCCGGGCGGCGCTTCGGCCGGGTCGCGGTCCCTCCAGCGCCCGTCGTAGCGGGGCGGACGGCCCTCAGCCGCCGCGCGCTCCCGCATTTCCCGCAACTCGTCCGGAGTGCAAAAGCACAGGTAGGCGTGGCCGCCGGCCAGCATCTGCTGCGCCACCTCGACGTGGCGGGCCTGCCGGGTGGACTGGAACACCGGGGGCTGGTCGGGCGACAGGTCGAGCCAGTCCAGTGCGTCCAGGATGACCTGGGTGTTCGCCGCGGTGCTGCGCTCCCGGTCGGTGTCCTCGATCCGCAGCAAGTACTCGCCGCCGTGATGGCGGCTGAACAGGACGTTGAACAACGCCGTGCGGGCACCGCCGATGTGGAGCTGGCCGGTGGGGCTGGGAGCGAAACGGGTGCGGACGGTCATGGGCGCTGTCTAACACGCTGGAAGGTGGCGTCGAGAGCGGCGGCTCGCTACGATAGCGTAAGGAGGGTCCGTGCAACAGGCAATCGCGGCGCTCGGCGCGTTTCAGGCGACATGGCTGCATAGCCAGTGGCAAAGCTGGGTTGAGGCGGAGCGGGGGCGCTTCGTACCTTGGCTCTCGGTCTGCATGGGCGTTGGCGTGGTCGCCTACTTCGACTTGCAGGCGGAGCCGAACGCTTGGGCCGGGGCGGCGGCGGCGCTGAGCGCCTCCCTGGCCCTCGTCATCGGCTGGGGCGCGCCTGTTGGGCGGGCCGCGGCGCTGGCGGGCCTGTTCGCGGCGCTCGGCTTCCTGTCGGGCCAGGCTGCGACCTGGCGCGCATTGCCGATCGAGCCGTTGCCGACGCGGGCCGTCGTCCTGACCGGCACGGTGCGCGGCGTGGACCGGCTGCCGGACGGGCGCCGGGTCACGCTGTCCGACGTGCGGCTGGAGCCGGATGCGCCGCCCTTGGCCCGGCTGGTGCGGGTCCGTTTGCACCGGCTGGACATGGCCGTGATGGGCGCGGGGGACCGGGTGCGGTTGCGGGCGCTGATCCGGCCTCCCTCCTCGCCGGCGTTCCCCGGCGCTTGGGATTTGCAGCGGGATGCGTTCTTCTCGGGGCTGGGCGGATCCGGCTATGCGCTGAACCCGTCCGAAGTGCTGGAACGGGTGCCGCCGCGTAGCGGCGCGGCCACCCTGCAAGGTGTGCGCGACTGGATCGCAGGGCGGGCGATGGCGGAGCTGCCGGGTCCGGCCGGCGCGGTCGCGGCGACCTTGCTAACCGGCACGACGACGGCGATCCCGCAGCGGGACCGCGAGGCGTTCCGCGACTCCGGCCTGGCGCACCTGCTGGCCGTGGCCGGGCTGCATATCGGCATCGTCATGGGCGTGGCCATGGGTGTGACCCGGCTGCTGCTGGCGTTGTCCGAACATGCCGCCCTGCATTGGCCGACCAAGGCGATTGCCGCCGGGGCGGCGCTGGCCATCGGTGGCGCTTACCTGCTGCTCACCGGGGCGCACCTGCCGATCATGCGCAGCTTCGCCATGGCGTGCCTGGTCACGCTGGGCCTCGTGGTGGGCCGCCGGGCGCTGTCGCTGCGCGGGCTGGCGCTGGCCGCGGTGGCGCTGATGCTGCTTTCGCCAAACGAGGTCGTGGGCGCGAGCTTCGGCATGAGCTTCTCCGCCGTCTTGGCATTGATCGCCGGCTACGAGGCAATGCGTCCGCTGCTGGCCCGGTTATACGGCGGAGGATGGGGGCGGCGCATCGCCTCGCACATGTTCGCGCTTGTGCTCACGAGCTTGCTGGCGGGGACCGCCTCGGCCCCGTTCGGCGCCTATCACTTTGGGCACTTCCAGCTTTACTTCATCATCGCCAACGTGGCCGCCGTGCCGCTGACGGCGTTTTGGGTGATGCCGCTCGGCCTTCTGGCGCTGCTGCTGATGCCGCTTGGCTTCGAGTCGCTCGCATTGGTGCCAATGGGGTGGGGGATCGACGGCATCCTGTGGATCGGCCGCACCGTGTCCGCCTGGCCGTCGGCCACCCTGGCGGTCCCCCACATGCCGGCCTGGGGCCTTTGCGTTTTCAGCCTGGGCCTGGCCTGGCTCGGTCTGTGGCGGTCGCGGCTGCGGCTTGCGGGAGTTCCCGTCATGGTGGCGGGGCTGCTGTCGCCCCTCGCAGCGCCGGCACCCGACATCTTGGTCTCGTCCGAGGCGCGGCTGATCGCCATTCGGGCCGACCGATACTACCTGATGTCGCAATCCGGCGCGTCCAAGTTCGTGCGGGACGCTTGGCAGAACCAACTTGCGGCCGGGCCGCTCGTGCCGGTGCGGCTTGGGGAGCCTACGTTTTGCAGTGCCGATGCCTGCCGCCTCCAGCGAAACGGGCATCAGGTCATGATCCTGCGCAGCCGCATGCAGCCTGATTGCGCGGGCATCGACCTGCTGGTTTCCGCCGAGCCGGCCCGCGACGAGTGTCCAGCCGGCGTTCCATACATAGACCGGTTCAGCGTGTGGCGGGACGGTGCGACGGCGATCTGGATGACTGG
>CAXSEX010000417.1:0-4275 GCA_964236415.1 uncultured Acetobacteraceae bacterium
GGCTACGGCATCCAGACCTCTCCGGCCGCCGGCAAGCTGGTGGCGGACGTGATCGCCGGGCGCGACCCGGGGCCGGCCGGGGCGATCCTGCCCGCCATCGACCCGCGCCGCTTCGCGTCTATCTCGGCGGCGTCAAGCCCAGTTTAGCCCCGGTCGCCTGGATCGCCGCCCAGGTCTCCGGCTGCAGCGGCACGCCGTCGCGGAGCCGGGCGGCGCGCGTGCGGCTTTCGGCGTCGCCGGGCACCAGGACCTCGCCGCCGGGTGCGGCAGGGCGGGAGTGCCTCACGTGCTCGGCAAAGCTCCGGGCCGCCTCGGCGAACCCGGCGGCGCCGAAGTGCTGCGGGTCGAGGTAGATGGACACCATGCCGTTGACGATGCCGCCCCGCTTGCCCCCGGGGATCGGCCCGGCGGTTGGGCTGCCGGCGAAGCAGCCGGCCAGGATCTCGCACATGAAGGCGATGCCGGAGCCTTTGTGGTCGCCGAACGCCCGCAGCGCGCCCTCGCCATTGCCGGGGTCGCGCACGGCCGTGTTCTCGATGGGGCCGTACAGCGTGCGGGGATCGTCGGACAGGGTGCCGTCCGGGCCGATCAGCGCGCCGTGCGGCACGGGCTTGCCGCCGTTGCTGGCGACCAGCACCTTGCCCTCCGCCACCATGCTGGTCGCGAAGTCCAGCAGCAGCGGCGGCGCGTCCGGCTGCGGCACGCCGATGCAGAACGGGTTGGTGCCGAACCGCCGGTCCACGCCGCCGAACGGCGCCACGACCTCGCCCATGCCGACGTTGACGAAGTGGATGGACACCAGCCCGGCCTCCGCCGCGCGCTCCGCCCAATCGCCGATGCGGCCGACATGGCCGGAGTTGCGCAGCGTCACCACGGCCAGCCCCGCCGCCCGCGCCTTGGCGATGCCCAGGTCCACGGTTGCCGGGCCGACCGTCTGGCCAAAGCCCAGGTTGCCATCGACCACCGCATGGTTGGCGCTTTCCGCCAACACTGTCGGCACCTGGCCGGCGCGGACCTTGCCCTCCTGCAGCCATTGCACGTAGCGCGGCACGCGGATCACCCCGTGGCTGTCATGCCCCGCGAGGTTCGCGGACAGGAGGTGATGGCCGATCCGCCCGGCCTCCTCCGCGCTGCACCCGGCGGCCACGAAGATGCGCGCGACGAAATCCCGCAGCGTGCCGGCGGCCACCACCGTTGCCGGCAGCGCGTCCATCAGCGCCGTGCCCCGGCAATCGCCTGCGCCGTCGCGCGGTAGAACTGGTTGTCCGTGGGCGTGATCGTCATCTCCGCCATGCAGGTGCGCGCCGGCATCCGGGCGGCGAACACGGCGGCGGCGGCGATGTCTTCCGGCTGGATCATGAGGGCGCGCTCCTCGGCGCTGGGCGGCCTCGGCCGGGTGTCGAGGATCGGGGTCGCGACCTCGCCCGGGTTGATGCACACGCTGCGGATGCCGTGGATGCCTTCCTCCGCGTTGATGGTGGCGGACATGGCGCGGGCGGCGTGCTTGGATGCGGTGTAGCTCGGCCCCGACACCGTGAAGATGCCGGTCCCGGCGACCGAGGCGACGTGGATCAGCAGCCCGCCGCCCTGTGCCCGCATCGCCGGCAGCACCGCGAGCGCGCATTGGAACGGCCCTTTCACGTTGACATCGACGACTGCGGCCATGTCCGCCGGGGACAGCTCCGCCCAATGGCGCTTGCGGGTGTTGGTGCCGGCGTTGTTGACCAGGATCTGCACGTCGCCCAACGCTTCCACGACTTCCAGATGCACGCGGGTCACTTGATGCGGGTCGGCCACGTCTGCGAGCGCCAGCATGGCCTGGCCACCCGCCGCCTCGACTCGGCTGCGCGTTTCCGCCAGCGTTTCCCGTGAGCGGCCGGTCAGCGCGAGCCGGCACCCGGCCTCGGCGAAGGCCAGCGCTATTGCGCGGCCGATGCCGGTCCCCGCGCCGGTGATCCAAACAACGCGCCCGGTCAGGTCCTGCATCATGGCCGTCTTTGCTCCCCTCTCAATCGTGCCCTGCAAGAAGACTTAACCAGGTGCATGCCGCCAACGGCGTTGCGCGGCGCTTCCGACAGTTCATCCGCGGAAGTGTGACCGCTGCGGGCGTGGTCAGCAAGCCGCGCCACGCTCCCGCGTGGGCGGCGCGGAGGAGAGCGTCGACGCTGCAAGGTGCTCATTGCGATATCGTTCTAAGCATGTTACGCAAAGCTCTGGAACCCTGCCGACATGGTGCGGACGCTTCAGGGCTGGGAAGAGAAGCTGGACGCCGGGGACGCGCAACGAATGGAACCCCGGCAGGCCGGCCTCACCCACCTCTTGCGGGATACGGAATGGCTGACTGCGACGCGGGCAAGGGCATACCATCGCATCTTGGCTGTGCAGCTGGCCGTCCTGTCCTTGGCCTGGTTCGGGGTGGCGTTCTTCTACGGCAAGCTCGACCCCAGCGGCCAACCGTTTGGGCCAGACTTCGCGCCGTATTGGACTGCTGCGAAGCTTGCACTCTCTGGCGATCCGAGCGCGGCCTACGACCCTGCGGTCCATTATGCGCGCGAGCGTGAGCTGTTCGGCGGCGGCCTTCTAGGCGGCCCCACGCCATTCCTGTACCCGCCGCTTTTTCTCCTGATCTGCCTTCCGTTTGCAATGCTGCCTTACGCAGTGGCGCTCACGGCTTGGCTCGGCCTGACTTCCGCCGGCTATTGGCGGAGCGTGCGTGCCATCTGGCCTCAAAAGGGCCTTGCCCTGCCAGTTCTCGCTTACCCCGGGCTGCTGATCAACCTTTTGAACGGCCAGAATGGACTGCTCAGCGCCTCGCTGTTCGCAGTGGCGGCGCTTCAGCTTGACCGTCGCCCCATCATCGCCGGGGCCTGTTTCGGGTGCCTCGCCTACAAGCCTCACTTGGGGATCGTCATCCCCTTCGTCCTGCTGCTTTCCCGGGAGTGGACGGCGCTCTTGTCCGGGGCAGTGACCGTGATCCTGTTCCTGGCCGTCAGCCTCGTCGTTTTCGACCCTGCTGTCTGGGTGAGCTTCTTTTCAGCATCGGGGCTTGCCCGGGCCTTGCTGGAACAAGGTCTGATCGGCCCACACCGGATGGTGAGCGTTTTTGCGGCGGCACAGCTATGGCACGCCCCCGTTTGGGCGGCCTACGCGGCGCAGGCTGTCAGCAGCCTCGTTGTCTTCACAGCTTTGGCGGTGGTCCTGAGAAGGCCCGCGCCGCTGGCGAGAGGGGCGGCAATCTGCGCTGCGGTCCCTTTGGTCAGCCCTTACCTATTCGACTACGACTTGGCGATCCTCGCAGTCCCGATTGCATGGGTGGCCCGGAAGGCTGACGCTGACGGCTGCTTCCTTCCGTGGGAGAAAGCCGCTCTGCTCGCTGCCTTCATCCTGCCCCTGATCGCGCGCCGGGTCGGGGAGTCCTTGGCCTTGCCCATCGGGCCGGTCATCACCGCATCCCTGTTTTTCGTCGTGCTGCGGCGGGCCGCGATGCGGAAAGGGGCAGTGCCCTAGCTCAGAACCGACCCGACCTGCTGCCCGGTCACGCCGTCCGGGGCAGTGCGCCCAGCAAGGCGGCGGCCTTGGCGGCAACCGCAGCGGCGCTGTCGCCGGGCTTGTAGATGGCGGAGCCGATGCCGAACCCGGCGGCACCCGCCTCCCGCCACGCGCCCATCGTGCCCGCGTCCATGCCGCCGACCGGCAGCAGCAGCGTGCCCGGCGGCAGCACGGCCCGCAGCGCCTTGAGCATGGCTGGGCTGCCGCCCTCCGCCGGGAACAGCTTCAGCGCGTCCGCGCCGGCGTCGAGCAGGCTGAACGCTTCCGCCGGGGTGAAGAAGCCGGGCATGGCGGCCATGCCGCGCGCCTTGGCGGCGCGCACCAGGGCCGGGTCGGCGTGCGGCGTCACGATCAGCCGGCCGCCGGCCTCGGCCACGCGGTCCACGTCGGCCGGGCGCATCACCGTGCCAGCGCCGATCAGCGCCCGGGCGCCAAGGCGCTGCGCCAGGCGGGCGATGCTGGTGAACGGGTCGGGCGAGTTCAGCGGCACCTCGATGATGCGCAGCCCGGCCTCCACCAGCGCGTCGCCGATGGCGTCCGCCTCGACCTCCCATTTCGCGCAGACCGCCAGCGATCTGCATTGGGGCGTCGACGCACCGGCGCTGATGCGGCGGCTCGCCGAGCGCACGCCCGGCGCCATCGATGCCGTCGGCGCCGCGCTGCCGGCCGGGTTCAACACTTCGGTGGCCGAGGCTGTTTTCGGCCGGCTGGCCATGGCGGCCGAGC
>CAXSEX010000418.1:0-4270 GCA_964236415.1 uncultured Acetobacteraceae bacterium
GGCGGCCTGGCCGGGCATGGGCACCGCGAGATGTTCTTCACCCTATTCGGCGCGTTTCGGGCGGCGGGCGGGCAGGTGCTGCTGGGCGGGCGCCCGGTGCGCCTGCGCAGCCCGCGCGACGCCGTGCGCGCCGGCATCGCGCTGGTGCCGGAGGACCGCAAGACCGAGGGGCTGCTGCTGCCCATGAGCGTGCGGGACAATCTTTCCCTCGCAGTGCTGCGCCGCATCAGCCGCGCCGGGTGGCTGCGCCGCGGGCTGGAGCAGCGCCTGGCGGGGAGGGAGGCCGCGCGCCTCAAGGTGCGGACCGCGAGCCTGGCCACGCGGGTCGGCGCGCTCAGCGGCGGCAACCAGCAGAAGGTGCTGCTCGGACGCTGGCTGCTGACCGAGCCGCGGGTGCTGCTGCTGTATGACGTGACACGTGGCGTCGATGTCGCGACCAAGCACGAGATCTACGAGCTGATGATGCACCTGGCGGCGGAGGGCCGCTCGATCCTGTTCTATTCCAGCGACGCGGAGGAATTGGCGCACCTGTGCCACCGCGTCCTGGTGATGCGGGAGGGCCGGGTGGTGGCGGAACTGCGGGCGCCGGGCATCACGGCGGAGCACGTCGTGTCCGCGGCGGTGCGCGATGCCGCCTGACGCCCCGCTCGGCGCCCTGGCGGCCCCGCCCGTCCGCGCCCGGCGCCCGCGGTTCGCCCATGTCCTCACGCAGAACCTGGGCCTGTTGCTGGCCGCCGCCATGCTCGTGCTGAGCCTCGCGGCCTATTGCGCCATCTACTACGGCGCGCAGGGCACGCTGCCCGGCGGGTTCGAGCTGACCTCCACCGTCAACAACACCATGCCGCTCGTGCTGGCCGCGGTCGCGCAAACGCTGGTGGTGCTGACCCGCGGCATTGACCTGTCCGTGGGCGGGGTGCTTGACCTTGCAAACGCCGTCGCCGCCATCGGGCTGGGCGACACGGTGGCCGGCATGGTCGGCGGCTCCTTGCTGGTGCTGCTGATCGGCGCGGCGTGCGGGCTGCTGAACGGCGTGCTGGTCGCCTACGGGCGGCTGCAGCCGATCCTGGTGACGCTCGCGACCCTGTCCATCTTCCAGGGGCTGGCGATCCGGGTGCTGCCGCAGCCGGGCGGGCAGGTGCCGGAAAGCTACACCGCGGCGCTGGCCAACCCGTCCGGCCCGGTGTCCCTCCTCTACGTGGCGTTGCTGGCGCTGCTGTGGCGGCTGCTGCGGCGGACCCGGCTGGGCGTGGGCCTGTATGCGGTCGGCAACGACGAGGGCGCCGCGGCGGCCAACGGCATCGACCCGCGGCGGACCAAGGTGCTGACCTACATGCTGGCCGGCACCTGCTCCGCCGCCGCCGGGCTGTTCCTTGCGGCCAACGCCACGGCGGGGGATGCCACGACGGGCAACGGCTATACCCTGGCCTCCATCGTCGCCGTGGTGCTGGGCGGCGTGAGCCTGTTCGGTGGGCGCGGCAGCGCGGTGGGAGCAATCATGGGAGCGTTCGTCACCACCATGATCGTGAACATCCTGTTTTTCGCCCACATCGACCCGCTTTACCAGTCGTTCTACGAGGGCCTGTTCCTGGTCGCGGCCGTGCTCGGGGCGAGCGGGATCGGCCGGCTGCTGCGGAGGCGATGATGTCCGACCTCAGCCGGCCCGGCCCACGCGGGCGCCTGTCCGCCGTGTTCACCCAAGATAGGCGGCGCATCGCCTACGCGGCGCTGGCGGCGGTGCTGCTGTTCGTGCTGGGCGCGCTCGTCCGGCCCGGCTTCGCCAGTCCCGGAAGCATCTCCGCCGTGCTGGTGGTCGCGTCCTTCGTAGGGCTGGTGGCGGCCGGGCAGATGTTCGTGATCCTGGTGGGCGGCATCGACCTGTCGGTGCCCTGGGTGCTGAACGCGGCGGCGATCCTCATGGTCACGTCCTCGCTCGGCCAGGACGGGCGGGCGGCCTACGCCTTGGCGCTCACCTTGGGCATGGGCCTGGGCGTCGGGGCGCTGAGCGGCGTGGGCATCGCGCTGTTCGGCGTCCCCGCCGTCGTGATGACGCTGGCGATGAACGGCATCATGCAGGGGCTGACGCTTGGGCTGAGCGGCGGGATGACCTGCGGTTCCTGCGCGGCCTACGCGCCGCCGGTGGTGCAGGCCGCCGTTCATGCCTCCCTGCTCGGGGTGCCCGCGGCGCTCTGGCTTTGGGTCGCGGTCGCCGCGGCGGTATCGGCGGTGCTCAGCCTGACCGGGTTCGGCCGGCGCACCTACGCCATCGGCACCAGCGCGCGGGCCAGCTACCTCGCCGGCGTCAACGTGTCCGCCGTCACCGTGGCGCTGTATGCACTGAGCGGGCTGTTCTCGGCGCTCGCGGGCGTCATGCTGGTCGGCTTCGGCGGGCAAGCGGCGCTCGGCATGGGCGACCCTTACTTGTTCCAGTCCATCGCCGCCGTCGTGATCGGGGGCGTGGCCATCCTGGGCGGGCGGGGCCACTACGTCGGCGTCGCCGCCGGCACGATCAGCCTGGTCACGCTGGTCAGCGTGCTGATGGCGCTGAACATGCCGGAATACGGGCGCAGCATCATCTACGGCGCCATCATCCTGGCGCTGCTCCTGCTGTATGGCCGGGAAGCGGGCGAGACCTGATCCGTCAGAACGTCCGGGCGCCGTTGGTGAACAGGTACACCGCGTAAAGCGAGGTCGTGGCGCAGATATACAGGCGGTTCCGCTTGGGACCGCCGAAGCAGACGTTGGCCACCACCTCCGGCACCCGGACCTTGCCGATGGGCGTGCCGTCCGGGTCGTAGCAATGCACGCCGTCCGCGGCGCTGGTCCAGATGCGGCCGG
The DNA here is from genome assembly GCA_964236415.1 of uncultured Acetobacteraceae bacterium. Lineage (GTDB taxonomy): Bacteria > Pseudomonadota > Alphaproteobacteria > Acetobacterales > Acetobacteraceae > CAHJXG01. The sequence goes on from CAXSEX010000418.1 coordinate 2,836, forward strand.
CCTCGTCCAGGCGGAAGCCGTCGAAGAACCCGGCGGTGCAGGCGGCGAACTCGCGCCCGTTCGCGAGCGTCCCGTCGTCCCGCACCTCGAACACGCGCATGTGCGCCGGGAAATGCGCGCCATGGCTGCGCCCGGTGTCCACGACGTAGAGCAGCCGCTCGTCGGGCGAGAAGGCAAGCCCGTTCGGCTTGACGAAATCGTCGGCCACGACGGCGAGCGCGCCGGTCGCCGGGTCGATGCGGTACACGTAGGACGCGCCGATCTCGCTTTCGGCGCGGTCGCCCTCGTAGTCGCTGTCGATGCCGTAGGTCGGGTCGGTGAACCAGATGCTGCCGTCGCTCTTCACCACGACATCGTTGGGGCTGTTCAGCCGCTTGCCGTCGTAGCGGTCGGCCAGGGTGACGACGCGGCCGTCATGCTCGGTCCGGCTGACCCGGCGCCCGCCGTGCTCGCAGGTCACAAGGCGGCCTTGCCGGTCCACCGTGTTGCCGTTGGCGTGCCCGGACGGCTGCCGGAACGGCCCGGCGTGGCCGGTGCCCTCGTCAAAGCGCAGCAGCCGGTTGGCCGGGATGTCGGACCACACCAGGCCGCGATGGGCCGGGAAGTAGGCCGGCCCCTCGGCCCAATGGCAGCCCGTAAAGAGCTTGTGCACGTGGGCGGTCGGGTTGAACAGCCGCGAGAACCGCCCGTCCAATGTTTCGTAGTCCTGCGCAGCCACGCGATCCTCCCCATTTCATTTGGGTCGGAGCTTAGCCCTCAACAGGCGGGGTTGCGAGTTGGCATGGCCCCGCAGTTGCGTCGAGGCTCCGGCCCATGCAACACGGCTTGCGGCAGGTCGGCCGCTGCTCCCGAGGGAATGGAACATGCTTCGCACGCTCGCGCCCTTGCTGATCGCCTGGCTCGCCTTGGGCATGGCCCCGGCGCGGGCGGACGTGACATTGGGGGCGCTGCTGTCCCTCACCGGGCCGGGCGCGGGCTTAGGCATCCCGGAGCGCAACACCATCGACCTGCTGCCGAAGGCCATCGCCGGCCAGCCGGTGCGCTGGGTGGTGCTGGACGACGCGACCGACGCGACGACCGCCGTGCGCGCCGCCCGCAAGATGATCGACGAGGAGCACGTCGATGCGATCCTGGGCGCCTCCGCCACGCCCGCCTCGGTCGCCATCCTGGACGTGATCGCCGCCGCGGGCGTGCCAGCCATCAGCCTGTCTGGCTCCAGCGCCGTGATTGAGCCGCTGGAGGGGGCGCGGCGCTGGGCCTTCAAGCCGATCCCCGGCGAGCGGATCGCGGCGGCGCAATTGGCCGACCACATGGCGCGCACCGGCCGCAAGACGGTGGGCCACATCGGGTTCGCCACCAGCCTTGGCGACGGCTACATCGCCGCGCTGAACGCGGAGGCGGCGTCGCGCGGCATCCGCACGGTGGCCGAGGTCCG
>CAXSEX010000419.1:0-4259 GCA_964236415.1 uncultured Acetobacteraceae bacterium
TTGCCGTGGAAGCCCGGCGGTATCCTGTGCGGCAGCCGGACCGTGGCGACCGGGGCCGCTTCGAAGGATCGCGCGTCGAGGATGGCGAACTCGGTGGCCTCGTTCGCCGTGTCGATGACCAGGCCCATGAGCCAGCCTTCGTCCTCGCCCGCGTCGTCGGCCGCCGGCACGAAGATGAACTCGCCCGGCACCCGGTCCCCGCCGAAGTCGTGCACGCGGCGGCTGCCCGTTTGCAGGTCGTGCTTGTAGAGCCTGGTGGCGCCGGCAAGCTGCGGGTTGCCGTCAGGGGGCACGGACACCGTGTAGGCGTAACGGTGGCTCTGGCCGAAGCGGCGCTCGTCGATGCGGGGGAACTCCTGCGGCGTGGGGTCGATCACGCGCCGGTCCACGCGGCGCGTCGAAGGGTCCACCGTCCAGCGTTCGAACCGGCCCAGAGCGTCGAGCTCATCCCCGCCTGAGACGAACATCACGGGATACGCGATGACGTCGAGGACCACCGGGCCGTCCTCGCCCCCTCCTTCGCCATCAAAGGCGTTGACCACGTGGAAGACGAAGCACGGCTCCACGTCGCACCAGATGATCCCGGCCGCATCCCCCTGCCGCGGCAGAAGCCCCACGCGGGCGCGGTGCGCCGGGTTCCAGCGGAACGGAAACAGGTGGCCGCCGAGCAGGGCGCGCATCGAGAAGGTGAGGGGCAGGTCGAGGACGACGGCGAACCGCGCGGTGAAGGCGCAGTCGTGGATGCAGGGGCCATGCTTGACGGCAACCGGCACATCGCGGACCACCTTGCCGGCCCCTGAGACGACGACGTGGCGCACGGCATCCCAGACGCCGCCGTCATAGGCGACCGCGTGGTGCTCGCCCGTGAGCGGGTCCCGGTGCGGATGGCCCGTGAACGAGCCGTGCAGCGTCCCGTCGAACGGGTTGTAGCGCTGCTCCTCCAGGGTGTCGGACAGCTCCACGGGAAAGCTGCCCGCTTCCACCAGGGCGAAGGCACGGCCGCCGATCTCGGCAACATTGGTGTTCACGGTGTCGTTGCGGCCCCGGCGCGGCCCCGGCGCTGCGGCCCGGCCCAGCGCCGCGGCGGCCAAGCGCGAGCGGATCCAGCGGTTGCGGTACCACAGCACCCGGCCGTCCTTGATGGCGAGGCCGTGCACCATGCCGTCGCCGAGGAACCAGTGATGGCCCGCAGGGTCGGGGCTGACGGGGTTCGCGCCCATCTTGAGGTATCGGCCACTCAACCCCGCCGGGATCGACCCGGTGACGGCAAGGCCCTCAAGCGTCAGCTCCGACCGCATCGGCTCGTGGATGCCGGCAAGGAAGGGGTTGCCGGTCTTGGGCAGCCGCTTCCGGTTCCAGGCCGCGATGCGCTCGACCGCCCCTTCGGCGACGGCACGAACGGCCGATTGGACAGGGTTCGGCATGGATCGCAGCCTCCGGCGCTGTGTCGCTCTTGAGCTTGGATGCTAACAAGCGGCCCAAGGCTTGTCTCGCCCCATGCGCCAAGCGCCGGGGCGGACAGGCAGCAGCAGGCCGTGATCGGCCTTGCTTGTCGGGCCGTTCGCAAATGTGGAGCCTGGATGGCGTCGCGCCCTGGACAGCCATGCCAGCCATGCTGATCCTCAGGTAAACCCCTGTGCCGAGGCTCCAGCGATGCGATCCGACCTGCCCGACCTTGCCAACCCCGACGATGATCCCTGGCTGTGGCTGGAGGGGGTGGATGACCCCCGGGCGCTCGCCTGGGCCGACGCGCAAACGGCCGCCACCCTGGCGCGGCTGGACAGCCCCGCCTTCCGGGCCGGCCGCGACGCCCTGCGCGCCCTTCTGGACCGCCCCGACAACCTGCCCGGCGTTTCCCGCCGGGGCGGCCTGCTGTACAACTTCTGGCGCGACGCCGCCCATCCCCGCGGGCTGTGGCGCCGCACGACCCTGGACCGCTACCGCCAACTCGACCCTGGCTGGGACATCCTGCTGGACCTCGACGCCTTGGCGGCAACGGAGGGCGAGGACTGGGTCTGGGCCGGCGCCGCCACCCTGCCGCCGGAGCACGCGCGCGCCCTGGTGTTCCTGTCCCGGGGCGGCGGGGACGCCACGGTGCTGCGGGAGTTCGACCTGCCCAGCCGCAGCTTCGTGCCGGACGGCTTCAACGCCCCGGAGGCAAAGGGCGGCGCCCGCTGGCTGGATCGGGACGCCGTGCTCCTGTTCACTGCCTCGGGCGGCGCCACCCGCGCCGGCTACGCCCGCACCGTCCGGGTCTGGCCACGCGGCACGGACCCGGCGGCGGCCCCGGTGGTGTTCGAGACCGACCCCGCCAGCATGTCCGCCAGCGCCGATTTCGAACGGGAGAACGGCCGCCTGTTGTTCGTCGCCCGCACCGGCTTCTTCGACGCCGACGCCTGGGTCGGCACCCGCGCGGGACCGGTGCAGCGGGTGGACCTGCCGACCGACGCCGGGCTTTTGATCAACCGCGACTGGCTCGCGGTCCGTCCGCGCACCCCGTGGGCCGTGGGTGGGCAGACGCACGCGCCGGACACCTTGCTGTGCATACCGTTGGACGCCTTCCTGGCGGGGGACCGCGCCTTCCGCGTCGTGTTCACCCCGGCTGCGCGCCGGTCGCTGCAAAGCTATTTTTGGTCTCAGGGACGCCTGGTGCTGAGCATCCTGGACAACCTCCGTCCCGTGTACCGCGTCATCACGCCGGGCACCTGGGACGACGCCGCGCTGCCGGGCCTGCCCGCCATCGGCACCGTCAGCGCCTGGCCGCTCGACGCCGAGGACAGCGAGCGCGACGGCACCCTGCTGGCCGCGACGCAGGACCCGCTGACGCCGCCCAGCCTGCTGCTGCTGACGGATGGCCCGCCGGAACGCCTGAAGCAGGCGCCGGCGGCGTTCGACCCCGCCGGCCTGGTCACGACCCAGCACGAGGCGACCTCCGCGGACGGCGAGCGCATCCCCTACATCCAGGTCGGCCCGCCCGGCCTGACCGGGGAAGCGCCCGTGCACATGACGGCCTATGGCGGTTTCCGCGTTCCCACCCTGCCGGTTTACAAGGGCGGCATGGGCCGGCTGTGGCTGCAGCCCGGCGGCACCCTGGTCATCGCCAACCTGCGCGGCGGCGGCGAGTTCGGCACGGCCTGGCACGACGCGGGCCGGCGGGAAGGCAAGGCCCGCAGCCACGACGACTTCGCCGCCGTCGCCGCCGACCTGGTGGCCCGCGGCGTCACCCGCCCGGGCCGCATCGCGGCGGAGGGCGGGTCCAACGGCGGCCTGCTGATCGCCAACATGCTGACCCGGTATCCTGACCGCTTCGGCGCCTTGTTCTGCACCATCCCCTTGATCGACATGCGCCGCTACACGAAGCTGCTGGCCGGCGCGAGCTGGATCGCCGAGTACGGGGACCCCGACGTGCCGGACGACTGGGCGTTCCTGGGCGCCATGTCCGCGTATCACGTGGCGGCGCCGGGCCGCCGCTACCCTCCCATCCTGCTGGCGACCGCCCGCCGCGACGACCGGGTGCATCCCGGGCACGCCCGCAAGATGGCGGCGAAGTTGCAGGCGATGGGGTATGACGCGGCGTTCCACGAGCCTGCGGCGGGTGGGCACGGCTACGGCAAGGACAATGCCGAAGCGGCAGCGTTCGTCGCGCTGGGCATCACGTTCCTGCGCCAGGGGATCGGGTGGACGTAGCCGATCCGTTCCCCGCTTGCGGGGAAGGCGCCGGTGCTGGCTTTACCAAACCAAGGAAGGGCAACCATGGCCACCATACGCCTTTGGACCGATCAGGAGGCCGCAAGCGATCCAACCGTGGGCGCCGTGTTCGCGGACATCCGCGCGACCCGCAAGTCGGACTTCATCAACAACATCTGGCGCGGCCTCGCCAACGACCCGGCGCTGCTTGAACGGACCTGGGCAAGCCTCAAGGCGGTCATGGGTTCAGGCGGTGCGCTTGATCCGCTCACCAAGGAGTTGATCTACATCGCAGCCTCGACGGTGAACAGCTGCGGCTATTGCGTGCATTCCCACACGGCAGCCGCGCGGGCCAAGGGGATGACCGATGCGCAGCACGGGGAACTCCTCGCCGTCATCAGCATGGCGGCCTACACCAACAGCCTGGCCACATCCATGCAGCTTCCGGTCGATCCAGAATTCTTGCAGCCTGGCCAATGACCCAGGCGTCCCCGCCCTCTTATACCAGCCGCCCTGACGGGCGACCGGTATCAGAGTCGTTTTTGGCGCGCGGCCTCAGCCGCAAACGCTGC
>CAXSEX010000420.1:0-4255 GCA_964236415.1 uncultured Acetobacteraceae bacterium
CACGCCCGCACCCTCAGCGCAACCACCTCGCCCGGGAATCTGCCCCGGTTACTCGCCTACTTCACGGACAGCCGGAATGCGGACAGCATCACCGGGCTGGTTCAACCCGCAGGGTGCGGCGTTGCAGGCGTCCCTCGGCCCCATCCCGATCAGCCCGCCGGTGGCCAGCGCCGCCGACTACAGCCTGCTGCCCAATGAGTTGCAGGCGCTCGTGAGCCAGCAGTAGCCTGTCAGCTCATTCCCACTCGATGGTGCCAGGCGGCTTGCTGGTGATGTCGTAGGTCACGCGGTTGATGCCGCGGACCTCGTTCACGATGCGGGTCGCGGTGCGCCCCAGGAACGCCATGTCGAACGGGTAAACCTCCGCCGTCATGCCGTCCACGCTGGTGACGGCGCGGAGCGCGCAGGCATTGTCGTAGGTGCGGCCGTCGCCCATCACACCCACGGTGCGGACCGGCAGCAGCACGGCAAACGCCTGCCAGATCGCGTCATACAGCCCGGCTGCGCGGATCTCCTCCAGGAACACCGCATCCGCCCGGCGCAGGATGTCCAGCCGCTCGCGCGTGACGGCGCCGGGGATGCGGATGGCAAGGCCCGGCCCGGGGAACGGGTGGCGGCCCACGATGTGCCCGGGCACGCCCAACTCGCGGCCGAGTGCCCGCACCTCGTCCTTGAACAGTTCCCGCAATGGCTCGACCAGCGCCATGCGCATCCGTTCCGGCAAACCGCCGACGTTGTGGTGCGACTTGATGGTGACGCTCGGGCCGCCATGGGCGCTGATGCTTTCGATCACGTCGGGATACAGCGTGCCCTGCGCCAGGAAGTCGGCGCCGCCGATGCGGGCGGCCTCCTGCTCGAACACCTCGATGAACACGCGGCCGATGGCCTTGCGCTTGGCCTCGGGGTCGGTCACGCCGTCAAGCTGTGATAAGAACAAACCGCTCGCGTCGCGATGCACGAGCTTGATGTTGAACCGGTCGCGAAAGGTCTTGACGACCTCCTCCGCCTCGCCCTGCCGCAGCAGGCCGCTGTCCACGAAGATGCAGGTCAACTGGTCGCCCACGGCCTCATGGATCAGCGCGGCGGCGACCGAGCTATCGACCCCGCCGGACAGGCCGCAGATCACCCGGCCGGCGCCGACCTGGGCGCGGATGCGGGCGACCTGCGCGTCACGGAAGCCCGCCATGCTCCAACCGCCCGACAGCCCGGCGACGCGGTGGGTGAAGTTGTGCAGCAACTGCCGGCCGTGCGGGGTATGCACGACCTCCGGATGGAACATGGTGCCGTAGTACCGGCGGTCGTCGTCGGCGATCACGGCAAAGGGTGCGCCCTCGCTTCGCGCGACGACGCGGAAGCCGGGCGGCAGGCGGGTGACGCGGTCGCCATGGCTCATCCATACCTGCTCGCGGGCGCCGGGCGGCCAGACGCCGTGAAACAGCGCGCAGTCATCCGTGACATCCACCACCGCGGAGCCGAACTCCTGGTGGTCGCTGATGCTGACCTCGCCGCCCAGTTGCGCGCACATCGCCTGCTGCCCGTAGCAGATGCCGAGCACGGGCAGGCCGGCGTCGAACACCATCTGCGGCACGCGGGGGCCGGCGGCCTCCGTGACGCTGGCCGGGCCGCCGGACAGGATGAAGGCGCGGGCGCCGAAGGCGGCGATGCGCCCGGGATCGGCGTCGGCGGGCAGGATTTCGCAATACACCCCGGATTCGCGGACGCGCCGGGCGATCAACTGGGTGAACTGGCTGCCAAAATCGAGGATCAGCACCCGGTCCTGGGCCGGGATCGCAGGGGCGGGCTGGGTCATGGCGCGGGTTCCAGCATGGCGGGGGCCGGACGGCAAGCGGCGCACGTCGTGACGCGCATCACGCCTGGGGCGCCCCGGCGAGCAGCGGGTCGATGGGGTCCCACACGAAGGCCACCTGCGGGATCGTGACGCCCGCCACCCGCGTGTCCGACTCCGCGGCCTGGCGCCCGCCCAGGCGCTGGTAGAACCAGCGGCTGGGATTGTCGCGCAGCACCCACAGGAACACGCTGCGGCACCCGGCCGCCTTGAGGTGCGCAGCGCCTGCCGTCAGCAGCCGCCGGCCCAGGCCGTGTTCCCGCCAATCGTCGAGCACATACAGCGTTTGCACCTCGCCGTCCGCCAGGCCGCGGACGCGGGGGCGGCCCACAGTGATGAAGCCGACCACCCCGGCCGAAGCGCCAGGCCGCGCGGCGATGGCGACGTAAACGCCCTGGCCGGCCCGGATCGAAGCGTCGTATTGCGCGGCGTGGCGCGGCATGGACAGCCGGGTGAGATACCCGCTCGGCAGGATGCCGGCATAGGCGTTGCGCCAGGCCGTGACGTGCACGGCCCCGATGGACGGGGCGTCGGCGAGGAAGGCGCGGCGCACCCGGATCATGCGGCGCGTTCCAGCACCGCCGCGAAGAAGCCGTCCGTGCCGTGGCGCAGCGGGGTCAGCGACAGGAACGGCCCCGGGCCGGGCGCGGGCACCGGCAGGGTCCAGGCAACCGGGAGCGGCACGACGGCGAAGCCCGGGGTGCGGGCAAGAAAGTTGTCCACCTGGGCCTCGTTCTCCTCGGACAGAAGGGAGCAGGTCGCATAGATAAGCCGTCCGCCAGGCTGCACCAGCCGGGCGGCGTCGTCCATGATCGCCGCCTGTTTCGACACCAACTCCTGCAGGTCAAGCGGGCGCAGGCGCCCCCGGGCGTCCGGGTTGCGGCGCCAGGTGCCGGTGCCGGTGCAGGGGGCATCCACCAGCACGCGGTCAAACGCGCCCGCCCGCCGCTTGGCCCACTTGTCGCCGGGCGTGACCAGGTGCCGCTCCGCGTTGTGCACCCCGGCCCGGCGCAGCCGCCGCACCGCGCCGTCCAGCCGCGGGGCGGACACGTCGCAGGCGATCAGGTGGCCGCGGTTGCGCATCAGCATGGCCAGCGCCAGCGTCTTGCCGCCGGCGCCGGCGCACCAATCGACCACGCGCATCTCGGGCGCCGCGCCGACCAGGGCCGCAATGAGCTGGCTGCCCTCGTCCTGGATCTCCACCAGGCCACCCTGGAACGCCGCGCCCGCCGTGACCGCGCGGCGGCCGTCGATGCGCAGGCCCCAGGGCGAGAGCGGCGTCGGCTCGCTGTCCAGCCCCTCGGCCAGCAGGGCGGCGCGCGCTTCTTCCCGGGTCGCCTTCAGGATGTTGGCCCGCAGGTCGAGCGGCGCCGGGTCGAGGGTCGCGGCCATCTCGGGGGCGAGCCGCTCGCCGAAGCGGGCTTGCAAATGCGGCAGCAGCCAGTCGGGTACTTCGAGCGCCACCGCCTCCGGCATCTCCGGGTGTTGCAGCGTGTGGCCCTCAAGGGCGCGGGCGGCGTCGGCCTCGATCCGCAGCAGGGGCGCCGGGCCGTACTGACCGCCGGAGTAGGACTGCTTGAGGCCGGCGAAGGTCCAGCCCTCCAGCAGCAAGGACGCCGCGACCATCATGCGCGGCGTGGGCGCGGTCCCGGCCCGTTCGGTCCACCAGGTGAGCCGCCGCCGCGCCCGCAGCACCCGCCACGCCCGGTCCGACACCGCCCGGCGGTCGCCGGAGCCGATGAAGCGCCGCGCCCGGAAGAAGTCGTTCGCCACGGCGTCGGCTGGGCGGCGGGGCAGCGCGTCGATCTCGGTCAGCAGCTCGATCGAGGCCGCGAGGCGGGCGGCCGGGGTCACGCCGGCAGGGTCATTTAAGCAGGTTAGGCAAGGCGTCGAGGCCAGAGATCGCCGTCGCCACGACGTTAAGGCCGTACTCGTCGGGCTGGCCCTTGCGGTTGCACCAGAACACCCGGGCGCCGAACGCCGCCGCCGCCTGCGCGTCCCAGGCGTTGGACGACACGAAGGCGATCTGGCCGGGCTCCAGCCCGAAGCGCCGGGTCATCAGGGCATAAGCCCGCGGGTCCGGCTTGAACACGCCCACCTCCTCGACGCTCAGCACGGCGTCCAGCAACGGCGCCAAGCCCCCAGCCTGCACCGCGGCGTCCAGCATGGCGGGGTCGCCGTTCGACAGGATCGCCGTCTGCAAGCCCTGCCCCCGCAAGGCTTGCAGCGCGGGCACCGTGTCGGGGTAGGCCGGCAAGCGCCGGTAAGCGTCGCGCAGCAGGTCCAGCACCGCCGGATCGGTGATGCCGTGCCCGGCGGCGACGAAAGCCAGGGCGTCCTGCGTGACCTGCCAGAAGGTGCGGTGGTGCGCGGTGCCCATCAGCGAGCGGACCCAGGTGTACTCAAGCT
>CAXSEX010000421.1:0-4247 GCA_964236415.1 uncultured Acetobacteraceae bacterium
ATGGTGGTCAGCGGCGGCTGCAGCATGTCGACCAGCGGCATGTCGTTGTGGCCGACCACCGACACGTCGCTGGGGCAAGACAGGCCGGACTGCGCGAGCGCCTGGTAGAAGCCGAGCGCCAGCAGGTCGTTGCCGGCGGTCACGGCAGTGATGCGGTGCCGGGCCAGCAGGTCCAGCCCCGCATCCAGCCCGGCTTCCCGCGTGAAGGCGTGGGCAACGGCGACGGCCGCCGGGTCCAGCCCAAGGCGCGCCATCGCGGACTCGAACCCTTGGCGTCGCAGCAGGCCGGTGGACAGCGCGGCCGGGCCGGCGACGTGGCCGATGCGGACATGACCGAGAGCGGCCAGGTGGTCCACGGCCAGTGCCATGCCAGCCGCATCGTCGGCCACGACGCCACCGACGCGGGCGCCGGCCTCGGCCCGGTTGACCAGCACGGTCGGCAACCCAGCCTCCAGGCACAAGGTCAGCACGGGGTCGCGGCGCTGCACGGTTGCCAGCACCAGCCCGTCGATCCGGCGCGCGATCAGGTCGCGCACCAGGCGTGCCTGGTGGAGGCTGTCGCTGCCGGCGTTGGCGATCAGCAGCGAGTAGCCGCCCGCGGCCAGCGCATCCTCGATTCCGTTGAGGATGGGGCCGAACACCGGGTTGGCGATGTCCGGAACCAGCACGCCGACCAGGTGCGAGCGGCCGGTGCGCAGTCCGGCTGCCAGCACGTCGCGCCGGTAGCCCAGCGCGCGGGAGGCGGCATGGACGCGCTCCGTCACCTCCGGGCTGAGCAGGCGGGCGGTGGCGGCGTTGAGGGCGCGGGAAGCCGTCGAGCGGTGCACGCCCGCGGCGTCGGCGACGGCCTGAAGCGTTGCCCTGGAGCGCAGGTTGGCCATGTCCCCCGTTTCCAGCGCCATTGCGGCGAGAACACCCGTAAACCCGGCAGTTGACAAGGCCCATTCAGCAGCCCAGGTGCAGCATGCAATCGGTTTCTGGAAAAGCCGGAGGGGACGATCATGTGCATATCCTGTAGTTCTGGCGCCAAGATCTGGCTCGGCCGTCGCTCGATCGGACGGCGCGGCCTGTTCGCGGGCGCCGCAACTGCGGGGGCACTGTTCGCTACGGCCCGACGCGCCGGCGCGCAGTCGGCCCCAGGACCGTTTGCGGACACGCTGATCGAGAACGCCCGGATCGTGACGCTCGATCCCGGCACCCCCACCGCCGACGCGATCGCGGTGGCTGGCGACCGCATCCTGCGCGTGGGGGCCCGACGCGACATGCAGGACGCCGTGGGTCCCGCCACGCGCGTGATCGACGGCGGCGGACGCACGGTCGTGCCGGGCCTCAACGACTCGCACTGCCACCTGATCCGGGGCGGCCTGACCTACTCGCAGGAGCTGCGGTGGGACGGGGTGCCGTCGCTGGCGGTGGCGCTGCGCATGCTGCGCGAGCAGGCGCAGCGCACGCCCGCGCCGCACTGGGTGCAGGTGATGGGCGGATAAACGCCGGCGCAGTTCGCCGAGAAGCGCCTGCCGACGCTGGACGAGATCAACGCCGCCACCGGCGACGTGCCTTGCTATGTGATGCACATCTACGACCGTGCGTTCGTCAACAAGGCCGGGATGCGCGTCCTGGGCTTCACGCGGGAGACGCCCGACCCGTTTGGCGGCACGCTGGGCCGGGACGAGGCGGGCAACCCCACAGGTCTGGTGGTCAACGTCACCAACATCGGCAGCCTGCTGGGCCTGTTCGCGCGCATCCCGAAGCTGCAACCGGCGGACCAGATGGTGTCCACACGGCAGTTCATGCGCGAGCTGAACCGGTTCGGCGTCACCAGCGTCAGCGACGCGGGCGGCGGCGGGCAGAACTACCCCGGCAACTACGCCGCCATCGCGCAGCTGGCGGCGGACAAGCAAATGACGGTGCGGATCGGCTACAGCCTGTTCGCCCAGCGCCCCGGGCACGAGAACGAAGACTATGCCCAATGGGTCACACAGGTGAAGCCCGGCGACGGCGACGGCTTCCTGCGCATGGAAGGCGCCGGCGAGTACATGGTCTGGGCCATGCACGACCCGGCCAACTTCTCGAAGGACCCGGTTCCGCCCCGGCCCGTCGACGAGGCGGCGCTGGTTGAGGCAGTGAAGCTGGTGGTCGGCCAGGGCTGGCCGTTCCGGCTGCATGCCAACTACGACAGCACAGTCCAGAACATCCTCGGCGCGCTGGAGAAGGCCAACCGCGACGTCCCGCTGAACCGCGTGCGCTGGGTCATCGACCATGCGGAGACGATCTCGCCCCGCAGCCTGGAGCGGGTGGCAGCGATGGGCGGCTCGATCGCGGTACAGAACCGCATGACGCTGGACGGCGACGCATTCGCGGCCAAGTGGGGCGCCGAGGCGGCGGCAGACGCGCCGCCGATCGGGCGCATCCGGTCGATGGGGATCAAGCTGGCGGCGGGCACGGACGGCAACCGGGCAACCAGCCACAACCCGTGGGTCAGCATCGCGTGGCTGGTGACCGGGCGCACGATCGGCGGCACCAAGCTGAACGCCGACCGAAACCTGGTCAGCCGGGAGGAGGCGCTGCGGCTTTGGACCGCCGGCAGCTGGCTCACCGGCGAGGAAGGCCGCAAGGGCACGCTGACGCCTGGGAAGTGGGCGGATCTGGCGGTGCTGTCGGATGACGTCATGACGGTGCCGGAGGATCGGATCGCGGGGATCACGTCGGCGATGACGATGGTGGGCGGCCGGGTGGTGCACGGGGAGGGGCCGTTCGCGGCGCTGGCGCCGGCGGCCCTGCCGGTAGTGCCGGACTGGCTGCCGATCGGCAGCTACCCGAGCTACACGACAGCCGACGTGATGGATGGCGGCGTGCAGCTGGCGGCCGACGCGGCGGCGTCCGTCATGCCTCCCGCGATGCAAGGCGGTTTCGGCCTGGGCTGCCTGTGCGGATTGCTGTGACGATGGAAAAGGCGAACCGATGATCACCGACGGAACGGATTAGGTCACTACCCTCGCGGCACTGCACGTGAAGCGCGTGCTGGACGCGCTTCAAGGCGCCGTCCCAGCCCCAGCACGAAGTGGTCGTAAACACGCTGCGCGGGGTCAGGCCCCCGGGGCACTGCCCGGCCCTGGCAACCGGGTGCCCAGGACGCACATCAGGCCGTTCACGACCTTGCGCATCCCCACCGTCCGCTTGTTGCCGCCGCACTTGGCCGGCGGGATCAGCGGCGCCACCAGCGCCCACTCGGCGTCGGTCGGATCAGCCGGGTAGCGCGGCTTGCGGTGGCCGTGGCGGGCGCGGTTCTCAACGGCCCGCATCGGGCAGGTCACGTCAAGGCCAATCCAATCACAACCCGCTGCAAACACTCAAGCTGATTGCGGACAGACATTAAGCGGCTTGAGCTTATGCCGGCGCAAGGCAGCGTCAACCATCTGCCGGGCGGCGCGCAAGCCCTCTTTCCGGCGTCGCCGCGCTTCAACAGGTTTGCCATGGCGGCAAGCATGGCATGAAAGAGCCTGGATGCAGCGCTGCACCTGTAACGCCATGTCATCTGACCCCGGCACCGCTGGTCAAATTCCTCAATGATAACAGCAATTTAGTCAAATTGGTGTCCGCGGCGGGATTCGAACCCACGGCCCCAGGATTCATCCCACTTCGGCTTTCGCCGCCACCCCCTACCCACAGGGCGTTCGTGGTCTGGACTGTCCCTTCACCCTAGGCCCGCCGCAAACCCCACGGAAACCGAAGGTTTCTCGGGAAGGTTTGCGGGAGCCCTTAGGTGCCGCCCGTCCAGTCTCTACACCTTCCCGGCCTTTCGGCCAGGCTTGGCTCGGGATCGGCAAGGCGCAAGTGCGCCGAAGCGTTCCCCGACTTTGAGCGGATCCGCCGCGCCGTTTCCGATCGCGACGCCCAAAAAAGGAATCCTGTGCTCTATCCTGCTGAGCTACGCGGACACACCCGGACAGCATACAGGCACCCGGCGCGCCCCGGCAAGGGTGGCGGCGGGTCGCGCGCCGGTGCAGACTGGCGGTAACGCCATCATGGGGAAACCGCCAGTGCCCAAGGTCATCATCAGTTGCGCCATCACCGGCGCCATCCACACGCCCAGCATGTCGGACGCCCTGCCGATCACGCCGGAGCAGATCGCCCAAAGCGCCATCGAGGCCGCCGAGGCCGGCGCCGCCATCATCCACCTGCACGCCCGCGACCCCGAGACCGGGGAGCCCACGCCCGACCCGGCCACGTTCATGCGCTTCCTGCCC
>CAXSEX010000422.1:0-4223 GCA_964236415.1 uncultured Acetobacteraceae bacterium
CCTCGTGGCCCGGGTCAACGGGCCGGCCCGGATAGGCATAACCGCCGCGACCGCCGGTGTGTGTCCTGTCGGCAGGGGCGTCATGGAGGTCCGGCTCCGGCAAGCGCAGGGCGAGGCTGCGGATTTCGCCCTGGATCTCGTCAAGGCGCGCTTCCAGCAGGTCCAGCCGCCCTTTGACGCCGAACACGGCGAACGGCATCAGCAGGAACATGAGGCCAAACAGCAGGGCGGCAACCAGGATGGCCAGTTGAGCCCAGGGGGGAACCCAATCCGGCAACGGCAAGGGCGATGTCATGCAGCGGTTCTAGCAAGAACGCAGGCCCTCTGCGATGCTGACCGCAGGACATCGCCATCCCCTTCCATGCCCCAACCTGACAGGCCTCATGCCGCCATGCTCCTTCTGATCCCAGGGCCGGTCACCACCCACCCCTCCGTCCGTGCCGCTGCTGCCGTGGACTATGCGCCCTGGGACCTGGAGTTCCGCGGCCTCATGGCCCGGGTGCGGGAGCGCGTGCTCGCCATCGCCGGCGGGCGGCCGGGCGAGCACGCGGCGCTGCCGCTGCCGGGCTGCGGCCACTTCGCGATGGAGGCGGCGGTGCGCACCTTCGTGGCGCCGGGCGGGACGATCCTGGTTCCGCTGACCGGGCAGTACGCCGACCGGCTGGTCCGGCTGGCGACGGAGGCGGGACGCCGGGTCGTCACGCTCCCCGTGCCGCCGACGGAGCGGGTCGATCCCGCTGCGGTGCAGGCGGCGCTGGCCGCCGACCCGGCGATCACCCACCTGGCGGCCGTTTACAGCGAAACCGCGACGGGCATCGTGCACGACGCGCCGGCCTTGGCCGAGGCCGCCGGGCGGGAAGGCCGGCGGGTGTTGATCGACGCCATATCGGCGTTCGGGGCCATGCCGCTGGACATCGGCCGCCTGCCGATGGTGGACAGCGTCACTTTCACCTCCAACAAGTGCATCGAGGGGCTGCCCGGCATGTCGCTGACGGTGGCGCGGGTGGACAGCCTCCGGGCGGGCGCCGGGCGGGCAGGGAGCTGGTCGCTGGACCTTGCGGACGTTCATGGGAACGGCGAGCGTTGGGGCCTGGGCACTTCCCGCTTCACCCCGGCGGCGCAGGCGGTCGCGGCGTTCGCCGTGGCGCTCGACCGGTTCGACGCCGAGGGCGGGCAGCCGGCGCGGCTCGCGCGTTACCATGCGAACATGCGCACCCTTTACGATGGCGTCCTCGGCCTCGGCCTGCAGCCGTGCCTGCCGCTAAGCGTCCAGGGGCCGGTGGTCGTCAACGTTTCGGCGCCAGACGACCTGGCCTGGAACCTGCAAGCCTTCGTTGACCAACTGAAAGCGCGCGGGGTGCTGATCAGCAACTTCTACAACACGCCGGCGCCAAGCTTCCGGGTCGGCTGCATCGGCGCGGTCACGCCGGAGGACATGCAGGGCGCCGTGCGGGCTATCGGGGACGCCATGGCCGCCCTGGGCCTGCGCACCCGGGAAGCCGCCTGATGCCCAGCGACCTAGAGATCGCCCGCGCCGCGCGGCTGCGCCCGATCCGCGAGGTGGCGGAGGCCGCCGGCATCCCCGCCGAGGCGCTGGAGCCATACGGGCGGTTCAAGGCGAAGGTCGGCCTCGACTTCATCCAGGCCCAGGAGGGCCGGCCGGACGGCGCGCTCGTGCTGGTGACGGGCATCAGCCCGACCGCCGCCGGGGAAGGCAAGACCACCACGACGATCGGGCTGGGCGACGCGCTGAACCGCGTGGGGCGCCGGACGGCCATCTGCCTGCGGGAGCCGTCGCTGGGTCCGTGCTTCGGCGTAAAGGGAGGGGCCACCGGCGGCGGGCGGGCGCAGGTGGCGCCGATGGACGAGATCAACCTGCACTTCACCGGCGACTTCCACGCGATCACGTCGGCGAACAACCTGCTGGCGGCGCTGCTCGACAACCACCTGTATTGGGGCAACGCGCTGGGGATCGACCCGCGCCGGGTCACGTGGCGGCGGGCGCTGGACATGAACGACCGGGCGCTGCGCAGCATCGTGAACGGGCTGGGTGGCGCCGCCAACGGGTCGCCGCGGGAGGACAGCTTCGACATCACCGTCGCGAGCGAGGTGATGGCCGTTTTCTGCCTGGCGCGGAACCTCGGCGACTTGCAGGACCGGCTCGGGCGCATGCAGGTGGCGTCGCGCCGGGACGGGTCGGCGGTGACGGCGCGGGACCTGCAGGCGGACGGCGCCATGGCGGCCCTGCTGCGCGACGCGCTGGCGCCCAACCTGGTGCAGACGCTCGAAGGGTCGCCGGCGCTGATCCATGGCGGGCCGTTCGCCAACATCGCCCATGGCTGCAACTCGGTGATGGCCACCCGGCTCGGCCTGAAGCTGGCCGATGTCGTGGTGACGGAGGCCGGGTTCGGCGCCGACCTGGGCGGCGAGAAGTTCCTCGACATCAAGTGCCCGGCCGCCGGGCTGGCGCCGCGTTGCGCGGTGGTCGTGGCGACGCTGCGGGCGCTCAAGATGCACGGCGGCGTGGCCAAGTCCGACCTCGGGCGGGAGGACCCGGCGGCGGTAGGGCGCGGCCTGGTCAACCTGGCCCGGCACGTCGAGAACCTGCAGAAGTTCGGCCTGCCCGTCGTGGTCGCGCTCAACCAGTTCGTGTCCGACACGCCGGGCGAGTTTGCGGTTGTGGAAGCTGCGATGAAGGACCGGGGCGTCGAGACGGTGCTGTGCACGCATTGGGCGGACGGCGCCGCGGGAGCCGAGGCGCTGGCCCGCGCCGTCCTGACCCGAATCGAAAGCGGCGAAGCGCAATACAAGCCGCTTTACCCGGCATCCCTGGGGCTTGCGGACAAGATCCGGACGGTTGCGCAGCAGATCTACCGGGCGAGCGACATCGCGCTCGCGCCCGCGGTGGCAAAGCGGCTGCAGGCGTTCGAAGCGGCGGGCCATCGCGACTTGCCCGTGTGCATCGCCAAGACCCAGTACAGCTTCAGCGCCGACCCGACCGCCATAGGCGCGCCGGTGAACCACGTGCTGCCGGTGCGCGAGGTGCGGCTGTCCGCGGGCGCGGGCTTCGTGGTTGCGGTGTGCGGGGACATCATGACCATGCCGGGCCTGCCGCGGGTTCCCGCCGCGAACTCGATCCGGCTGGATGCGGACGGCTTGATCGAGGGGCTGTTCTGACAATGCCACCTGCATAAGAGCGGGCGGCTGAGAGGCGCCTATCGCGTCGGGCGCGGCGGCGTCACGGCGTAGTCGTAGAAGCCTCGCCCGGTCTTGCGGCCCAGCCAGCCCGCCTCGACATACTTCACCAGCAGCGGGCAGGGGCGGTACTTGCTGTCCGCCAACCCCTCGTGCAGCACCTGCATGATGCTGAGGCAGGTATCAAGCCCGATGAAGTCGGCCAGTTCCAGCGGCCCCATCTTGTGGTTGGCGCCCAGCCGCAACGCGCTGTCGATGGCGGTGATGCCGCCAACGCCTTCATGCAAGGCGTAAACCGCCTCGTTGATCATCGGCATCAGGATGCGGTTGACGATGAAGGCCGGGAAATCCTCGGACACCGCCGTGGTCTTGTCGAGCCTGGCGGCCAGGGCCTGCACCGCCTGGAACGTCGGCTCGGCCGTCGCGATGCCGCGGATGACCTCGATCAGCTTCATGACCGGGACCGGGTTCATGAAGTGCATGCCGATAAACTGCTGCGGCCGGTCGGTGCTGGCGGCTAGGCGCGTGATGCTGATGCTGCTGGTGTTGCTCGCCAGGATGCAGGACGGCTTCAGGTGCGGGGTCAAGGCGCGGAAGATGGCGCGCTTGACATCCTCCTTTTCCGTCACCGCCTCGATCACCAGGTCGGCGCCGGCGAAGTCCGCGTAGTCGCCGCTGGGCGTGACCAGCGCCAGCGCGGCCGATTTCTGCCCGGCGGTGATCGCCTCCTTGGCGACCTGGCGGTCCATGTTGCGCGCCATCGCCGCCATCGCCTTGTCCAGCGCGTCCGGCTTGGTGTCCAGCAGCACGACGGGCAGCCCGGCCAGCGCGCAGACATGCGCGATGCCGCTGCCCATCTGCCCGGCGCCCACCACGCCCACCGCCCGCACGTCGGGCGGCGCAGCCTGGTCTAGGCCGACGGTCAAGAAGCCCGCCCCAGCTCCGCTTCAAGCTCCGGCAACGCACTGAACAGGTCGCCCACAAAGCCGTAATCCGCGACCTGGAAGATCGGCGCGTCCTCGTCCTTG
>CAXSEX010000423.1:0-4204 GCA_964236415.1 uncultured Acetobacteraceae bacterium
GGCCAAAATCGGCCTCGACCTTGATGCCCTTGATCTCCACCAGCCGCGGGCGGGCGCCGGCGAACAAGGTGCCGGCGACGGAGCGGGTCTGCCGGTCGGTCGCGACGGTCAGGCGCACGAGGGTCTGGTACTCGCTCGGCCGGTCATGCACGGTTTCCGCGACATCCAGCCCGCGCTCCCGGGCGATCACCGGGGCGTTCACCATGTTCACCCCGGCCATCAGCGGCGTCAGCAGCCCTGACAGCAGCGCCGCCGTCATCGGGCGGTGGTTCAGCGGCGCGGCCAGGCCCTCATACTCGACCGACACGCTGCGCAGCACGCCCTCCCCCGCCTCCGTCATCTGCCCGGCGAATAGGCCCAGCAGCCGGCACAGCTCGATGTACGGCTTGAGCCGCGGCGCGTCCTCCGCCGAAACGGACGCCATGTTGATCGCGTTCGACACGGCGCCGGTCAGCAGGAAGTCGCTCATCTGCTCGGCGACCTGCAGCGCGACGTTCTCCTGCGCTTCCGAGGTCGCGGCGCCCAGATGCGGCGTGCACACCACGTTGTCCAGGGCAAACAGCGGGCTGCTGGTCGCAGGCTCCGTCTCGAACACGTCCAGCGCCGCGCCGGCGACCTGGCCCGACTGGAGCGCCTCCGCCAAGGCCGCCTCGTCGAGCAGGCCGCCGCGGGCGCAGTTCACGATGCGGACGCCGCGCTTGCAGGCGGCGATGGCGTCGCGCGACAGGATGTTGCGCGTGGCGTCGGTGAGCGGCGTGTGCAGCGTGATCACGTCGGCCCGGGCCAGCAAGTCCGGCAACTCCACCTTCTCCACGCCCAAGTCGAGCGCCCGCTTCTCCGTCAGGTATGGGTCGTAGGCGATCACCCGCATGCGCAGCCCCAGCGCCCGCTCCGCCACGATGGAGCCGATGTTGCCGCAGCCGATCAGGCCAAGCGTCTTGGCCGTCAGCTCCACGCCCAGGAAGCGGTTCTTCTCCCACTTGCCCGCGCGCGTGCTGGCCGTCGCCTCCGGGATTTGCCGGGCGAGGGCGAACATCATGGCGATGGCGTGCTCGGCCGTGGTGATGGCGTTGCCGTTGGGCGTGTTCATCACCACGACGCCGCGGGCGGTCGCGGCCTTCACGTCCACGTTGTCCACCCCGATGCCGGCCCGGCCGACGATGCGCAGCCGGGGCGCCGCGTCCAGCAACTCGCGCGTCACCTTGGTGACGGAGCGGATAGCGAGGCCGTCATAGTCGCCGATGACCGCGCGCAGCTCCGCCGGCGGCAGGCCCGGCTGCAGATCGACGGACAGGCCGCGCGCCCGGAAGATCTCGACCGCCGCCGGCGACAGCTTGTCGCTGACCAGGACGCGGATCGTCATGCCGGGCGCACTTGGGCGTACGCCCAGTCGAGCCAGGGCAGCAACGCCTCGATGTCAGATGTTTCGACAGTGGCGCCCCCCCAGATCCGCAAGCCCGGCGGCGCGTCGCGGTAAGAGGCCACGTCGAAGGCGACACCCTCCTTGTCCAGCAAGGCGGCCAGCCGCTTGGCCACCTTGGCCTGCTCGTCCGGCGTCAGCGCCGTGAACCAGGGCGCGGTGATGCGCAGGCAAATGGAGGTGCAAGAGCGGGTTGCCGGATCGGCGGCGAGGAAATCGACCCAGGGCGTGCGCTCCACCCAGGCGGCGACGGCGGCGAGGTTCGCCTCGCTGCGCGCGATCAGCGCCGGCAGGCCGCCGACGCCCTCGGCCCAGCGCAGGCCGTCCAGCGCGTCCTCGACGCACAACATGCTGGGCGTGTTGATCGTCTCGCCCCGGAAGATGCCGGCGCTGAGCTTGCCGCCGCTGGTCAGGCGGAACACCTTGGGCAGCGGCCAGGCCGGCTTGTAGCTTTCCAGCCGGGCGACGGCGCGTGGGGACAGGGCCAGCATGCCGTGCGCGGCTTCGCCTCCCAGCACCTTCTGCCAGGACCAGGTGACGACATCGAGTTTCTCGAATGGCAGCGCCATGGCGAAGGCCGCGGAGGTGGCGTCGCAGATCACCAGCCCTTCGCGGTCCCCCGCGATCCAATCGGCATGGGGCAGCCGCACGCCGGATGTCGTGCCGTTCCAGGCCAGCACCACGTCGCGCGCGGGATCGACTTGGGCGAAATCCGGCAAGCTGCCGTAGGGCGCCGACAGCACCCGCGCATCGGCCAGCTTGAGCTGCTTCACGACATCGGTGGCCCAGGCTTCGGAAAAGCTCTCGAACGCCAGGATGTCCACGCCGCGGGCGCCGAGCATGGACCACATCGCCATCTCGACCGCGCCGGTGTCGGAGCCAGGAACGATGCCGAGCAACCAGTCCTGCGGCAGGCCCAGGATAGCGCGGGAGCGGTCGATCACCTCCGCCAGCCGCGCCTTCGGGCCGGACGCGCGGTGGCTGCGGCCCAGCAGCGCCCCGGACAGCGCCTCAAGGCTCCAGCCGGGGCGCTTGGCGCAGGGACCGGATGAGAAATCGGGATTGGCCGGGCGCAAATGCGGCTTGGCCGCGACCGGCGCGGCGTCGAGTGCGAGCGTCATGTTCGCTCTCCCTTTCAGAAGAGAAGCGTCCCGGTGGGGGGACGTGACCCGCCGGGAGACTTAATCGCGGGCAGGCGTCCAGGCAAGCCGGGCGGGATCGACGGTCACGCCGTGCCCAAGCGGCCCGTGCCCGGCGCCGAGTCCAGGTGCTGCCAGGATTGCCGCGTGGACATAAGCGGCGCCGCGCCGCACGGCGTCCGAAAGCGTCATGCCCTGCGCCAGCCCGGCGGCAACCGCGCTGGCCAGCGTGCAGCCTGTGCCGTGGGTGTGGCGCGTGTCCAGGCGCGGGCTTTCAATCACCTCAAGCCCAGCGGGGGTCGCCAGGATGTCCTGCACCACCACCCCGTCCAGGTGCCCGCCTTTCAGCAGCACCGCCGCCGCGCCCAGGTCCAGCAACGCCTGCGCCGCTCGTCGTGCGGCGGCGTGGTCGGTGATGGGAAGGCCGGTCAGCGCCTCCGCTTCCGGCACGTTGGGCGTCAGCAGGGCCGCGAGCGGCAGCAGGTCGCGCCGCAGGGCCGCAACCGCCGGGTCATCCAGCAGCCGCGCCCCGCCCTTGGCGACCATGACCGGGTCCACCACCAAGGGAACAGGGCTGCCACGCCGGCGGAGCGCCGCCGCCACCGCCTGCACCACGTCCGCGCTGCCCAGCATCCCGGTCTTGACCGCATCCGCGCCGATGTCGTCCAGCACGGCGTCGATCTGCTGGCGGATGAAGTCCGGGGGCACCGGCAGCACGCCGTGCACACCCACCGTGTTCTGCGCCGTCAGCGCTGTGATCACGGTCGCGGCGTAGCCGCCCAGCGCCATGACGGCCTTGATGTCCGCCTGGATGCCCGCGCCGCCGCCGGAGTCCGAACCCGCGATGACCAGGACCCGGCCGCGGGGCGTGCCGCTCACGCGGCCTCGTGCGTCGCCGCGAGGATGGTGTCGCAAAGCTGGGCGACGATCCGGCTCACGGTCGCCTCGTCCTCGCCCTCCGCCATGACGCGCAGGACCGGCTCGGTGCCGCTCAGGCGCAGCAGCAGCCGGCCGGTCTGGCCCAGCTCGGCCTCGGCCTCGGCGACCGCGGCGATCACATGGGGGTCCTTCAGCGGCGAGCGCCCGGTGAAGCGCACGCTGCGCAGCATCTGCGGCAGCGGGTCGAACAGCTTGCACGCCTCGCTCGCCGGGCGGCCCTGCTTGACCAGCACGGCCAGCACCTGCAACGCCGCCACCAGGCCGTCGCCCGTCGTCGCGTAGTCCGACAGGATCATGTGGCCGGACTGCTCGCCGCCGACGTTGTTGCCGCTGGCGCGCATGCGCTCGGCCACATAGCGGTCGCCGACCTGGGTGCGGTGCAGTGCGATACCCTCCGACGCCAGGAAGCGTTCCAGCCCCAGGTTGGACATCACCGTCGCGACCACGCCGTCCCCGGTCAGCCGCCCGGCCCGGCCCCAATACTGCGCGATCAAGCCCAGGATCTGGTCGCCGTCGATGATCTGGCCGCGCTCGTCGGACAGCAGAAGCCGGTCCGCGTCCCCGTCGAGCGCCAGGCCGAGGTCGGCGCCGTGCTCCAGCACCTTGGAGCACAGGAAGGACGGCACGGTGGAGCCGCAGCCGCTGTTGATGTTGAACCCGTCGGGTTCCACCCCCACCGGGATGATGGTGGCGCCGAGTTCCCACA
>CAXSEX010000424.1:0-4203 GCA_964236415.1 uncultured Acetobacteraceae bacterium
TCGTCGCATCGAGGCTCGATGCAGGGCGGGACGTGGCGCTGCTGTGCGAGGGCGATCCGTTCTTCTATGGCTCCGCCATGCACGTGTTCGACCGGTTGCGCGCCGCATACCCCACCGCGGTCACGCCGGGCATCACCAGCATGAGCGGCTGCTGGGCGCAGGCGCGGCTGCCGATGACGCATGGCGACGACGTGCTGACGGTGCTGCCGGGTACCCTGGACGAGGCGTCGCTGGCCGCGCGGCTCGCCGGCACCGACGCCGCGGTCATCATGAAGGTCGGCCGCAACCTGCCGAAGATCCGCGCGGCGTTGCGATCCGCCGGTCTCGCCGACCGCGCGCTGTATGCCGAGCGCGGCACCATGCCGGACGGACGCACGATGCCCTTCGCGCATTTCATGGAGGACCGGGCGCCGTACTTCTCCCTTGTCCTCGTGCCCGGGCGGCAGCGGGCGCGGTGAGCGGGCGGCTTGCCATCGTCGGCCTCGGCCCCGGCGCCGCTTCCATGCAGACGCCGCAGGCGACGGCGGCCCTGGCTCAGGCTACGGACCTCGTGGGCTACGCAACCTACCTGGACCGGGTGCCGCCACGGCCCGGCCAGGTGCGCCACGCTTCCGACAATCGGGTTGAGCTGGACCGTGCCCGCCACGCGCTGACGCTCGCCTCCAGTGGGCGGGCAGTGGCCGTGGTGTCGTCCGGCGATCCCGGCGTGTTCGCCATGGCGAGCGCGGTGTTCGAGGCAGTGGAGCAGGGGGAACCGGCCTGGCGCGCGCTCGACATCACCGTGGTGCCCGGCATCTCCGCCGTGCTCGCCGCCGCCGCCCGGCTGGGCGCGCCGCTCGGCCACGACTTCTGCGTGCTGTCGCTGTCCGACAACCTGAAGCCATTCGAGGTCGTGCTGGCCCGGCTTGTCGCCGCCGCCTCCGCCGGGTTCGTGGTCGCGCTGTATAATGCCGCTTCCCGTGCCCGGCCTTGGCAGCTCGGCGCGGCGCTGGACGCGCTGCGGCCCATCCTGCCCGGCACGACGCCCGTGGCGCTTGCCACCGCCATCAGCCGGGCGGACGAGCGGGTCGAGGTTTCGACGCTGGCCGACGTTGACCCGGCGCGGGCCGACATGCGCACGCTGGTGCTGATCGGCTCCGCCGCCACGCGCCGGATCGGGCGTGACGGGGGGGCGCCTTGGCTTTACACCCCCCGTTCCCATGGGGCAGCGACATGATCCAGCCAGGCCAGCGCACCCGCAGCATCCGGCACCGTTCCTCCGGGCGGCCCAGAGAACGGAATGCTGGGCCGCGCGACCATGACCACCGGGATGCCCAGCGCCCGCGCCGCCGCCAGCTTGGGCGCGGTCGCGGCGCCGCCGGAGTTCTTGGTGACGACCACTTCAATGTTCTCCTGCTCCAGCAGGGCGCGTTCCGCCGCCTCCCGGAACGGCCCGCGCGCCGCGATGCAGCGTGCCGCCGGCGGCAGCAGGGCCGGGTTTGGCGGCTCGACGCTGCGGATCAGGTAGCGATGCCAGGGGGCCAGGCGGAACGGCGCCAGTTCCTGCTGCCCCACCGTCAGGAACACCCGGCGCGGAACGGCGCCCAGCGCCTGCGTGGCGGCTGGCATGTCCGCAACTTCGGTCCAGCGGTCGCCGGGTCCCACGATCCACGGCGGGCGCGACACGGCGACCATCGGCACGCCGGCACTCTGGGCCGCGGCCCGGGCGTTCTGGCTGATCCGGGCGGCAAACGGGTGCGTCGCGTCAATCAGCGCCGCCACGCCATACATCCGCAAGTAGGCTGCCAGCCCGTCCACGCCGCCGAACCCGCCGCGCCGCGCCGGCACTGCGGGCAGCACTGGCGCCCGGGTGCGCCCGGCGAGCGACAGCACGGGCCGCGCTCGCGGGTGATCAGCCAACGCCGCGGCGATGGCCGAAGCCTCCGTCGTGCCGCCGAGGATGAGCACATTCATGAGTGACACAACCACGAACCCACCCTGGCTGGCCATCCTCGGCGTGAACGAGGATGGCGCGCTGTCCCCCGAGGCGCGCCGGCTGGTCGGCGACGCGGCGCTGGTGGTCGGCGGCGCGCGGCACCTGGGGCTGGCGGACGGGGTGATCACCGGCGAGCGCATGGCCTGGTCCAGCCCGCTCACGGCCTCGTTTGACGCCATCATGGCGCGTTGTCCGCAGCCAGTCGCGGTGCTCGCGTCCGGGGACCCATTCTGCTACGGCGTCGGCAGCACGCTGGCCGCCCTGGTCCCGGCTGCGGAGCGGCTGTGCATCCCTGCGCCGTCCTCCCTGGCGCTCGCCTGCGCCCGGCTCGGCTGGGCCATGCAGGACTGCGCCACCATCTCCTTCTGCGGCCGGCCGCTGGCACCGCTGGCACCGCTGCTGCAGCCCGGCGCGCGCATCCTGGCGCTTTCGGCCGACGCGGGCACGCCGGGCCTGGTCGCAACCCTGCTGCAGGCGCGCGGCTTCGGTCCCTCCGTCCTGCACGTGATGGAGGCGCTGTCCAGCCCGCAGGAGCGCATCCGCAGCACCACGGCCGCGTGGTTCCGCCTTTCTGACATCCACCCGCTCAACCTGCTGGCCATCGAGGTTTCGGCTCTGCCGGGCGCGCAGTGCATCCCGCTCAGCACCGGCCTGCCGGACCCGCTGTTCGAGCATGACGGGCAGATCACCAAGCGCGAAATCCGTGCGGTGACGTTGTCGGCACTCGCGCCACGCCGAGGCGAGCGGCTATGGGACATCGGCGCGGGATCGGGCGCCGTCGCCATCGAGTGGCTGCTGCGCCACCCGGCGAACCAGGCCGTCGCCATCGAGCGCCACGGGGAGCGCGCTGCCCGCGCCGCGCGCAACGCCGTGTCGCTGGGCGTGCCGCATTTGCACGTCGCGGGCGCGCCGGCGCCCGGCGCGCTGGCCGGCCTGCCGCCGCCCGACGCCGTGTTCATTGGCGGCGGCGCGCACGAGCCGGGCGTGATCGACGCCGCCTGGGCCGCGCTGCCGCCCGGTGGGCGGCTGGTCGCCAACGCCGTCACCATCGAGTCGGAGGCGGCGCTGATCGCCGCCCGCTCCCGGTTCGGCGGCACGTTGTCGCGCTTGTCGGTCGAGCGGCTGGACCGCATCGGCGGCCTGCACGGTTACCGCCCGGCCATCACCGTCACGCAATGGCTGGCGGAAAAGGCGTGATCGTCGCCGGGCTGGGGTTTCGAAATGGGTGCGCCGCGGACGACATCGTGCGCTTGG
Source organism: uncultured Acetobacteraceae bacterium (assembly GCA_964236415.1). GTDB lineage: Bacteria > Pseudomonadota > Alphaproteobacteria > Acetobacterales > Acetobacteraceae > CAHJXG01. Next base: position 3,230 of record CAXSEX010000424.1, read on the forward strand.
TGCGGACGGCGCAGGCGCAGGCCGGCTGCACTGCCGAACTGCTTGCCGCTCCGGGCTGGAAGCAGGGCGCACCCGGCCTGCACGACGCGGCTGCGCGTCTCGGCCTGCCCATCGCGTTCATCGACGCTGCCGCGCTGATCGCCGTGCAGCCGCGCTGCCCCACCCGGTCCGCCGTCGCTGAACGCGAAACCGGCGTCGCTTCGGTGGCAGAGGGCGCGGCGCTGGCGGCCTCCGGCGGCCGGCTGCTGCTGGCGCGCGTCGCGCAAGGTGGCGCGACCTGCGCGCTGGCGGGGCCGTGACAGTGCATTTCATCGGCGCGGGACCAGGCGCCGCCGACCTGATCACCCTGCGCGGGCGGGACCTGCTGGCGCGCTGCCCGGTGTGCCTGTATGCGGGGTCAGTCGTGCCGCCGGCCATGCTGGCGCATTGCGGGCCCGGCGCCCGGCTGGTGGACACGGCGCCCCTTTCGCTCGATGCCATCGAGGCCGAGTTCATCGTGGCCCACCGTGCCGGGCAGGACGTGGCGCGGCTGCACTCCGGCGACCTGTCGATCTACAGCGCCGTCGCCGAGCAGCTCCGCCGGCTGGATAGGCACGGCGTCCCCTGGACCCTGACCCCCGGGGTGCCCGCCTTTGCCGCCGCCGCCGCGGCGCTGGGGGCGGAGCTGACCGTGCCCGAGGTGGCGCAGAGCGTCGTGCTCACCCGGCTGCCGGGCCGCGCCTCCGCCATGCCGTCCGGCGAAACGCTGGCCGCCTTTGCCGCCACCGGCGCCACGCTCGCCATCCACCTCGCCATCGACAAGCTCGACCTGATCGTCGCGACCCTCCTGCCGTTCTACGGCGCGGATTGCCCGGCTGCGGTCGTGGTGCGCGCCGCCTGGCCTGACCAACGCATCCTGCGCGGCACGCTGTCCAGCATCGCCGCCGCCTTCGCAGCCGACCCAGCCGAGCGTACCGCCATGATCCTGGTGGGCC
>CAXSEX010000425.1:0-4183 GCA_964236415.1 uncultured Acetobacteraceae bacterium
CCACAGCGCGACCGCGCTGCCCACGCCGCGCAGGAAGCGGTCGGCGGCGGCGGGATCCTCGGTGATGATCGCCTCCGTGTGCTCGCTGCCGTGGCGGGCGATGTGGGCCAGCGCCGCGTCCACGCCGTCCACCACGGCGACGGACAGCACGGCGTCCAGCCATTCCGTATCGAAGTCCGCCTCGGCCGCCGGGGGCAGGTGCGGCAGGACGGCGCGGGCGCGCGGGTCGGCCCGGAAGGCGCAGCCCAACGCTTCGAGGTCGGCGACCAGCGGTGGCAGCAGGGCCGGGGCGCAGGCGGCGTCGATCAGCAGGGTCTCGGTCGCGCCGCAAACGCCGGTGCGGCGCATCTTGGCGTTGGCCAAGACGGCGCGCGCCATGGCCGGATCGGCGGCGGCGTGCACGTAGGTGTGGTTCAGCCCCTCCGCGTGGGCCAGCACCGGCACCCGGGCGTCCCGCTGCACCCGCTCCACCAGGGAGCGCCCGCCGCGGGGGATGACGAGGTCCAGGAGGCCGCTGCCGGCCAGCATGGCGGCGACGTAGCCGCGGCCCGTGCCCGGCGCGACCTGCACGGCGTCGCGCGGCAGGCCGGCGGCGTCCAGGCCCTCGGCCAAGGCGGCATGGATGGCGGCGGCGGAGCGGGCGCTGTCGGAGCCGCCGCGCAGGATCACCGCGTTGCCCGACTTCACGCACAGCCCGGCGGCGTCCGCCCCCACGTTGGGCCGGCTTTCATACACCATGCCGATCACCCCGATGGGCGCGGCAACCCGGCGGAAGCGCAAACCGTTGGGCTGGGTCCACTCCGCGAGCACCCGGGCCAGCGGGTCGGGCAGGGCGGCGATCTCCTCCAGCCCCCGCGCCATCGCCTCCACCCGCGGCGGCGTGAGCGTCAGGCGGTCCCCGAACGCCGGCGTGCCGTGGAAGGCCGCCACGTCCGCCTCGTTCGCCGCCAGGATCGCCGGGGCGTTGCGGCGCAGGCTGGCGGCGGCTTCGCGCAGCCCGGCGGCGCGCTCGGCGTCCGTGCTGCCGGCCAGGACGGCCGACGCCGCCCGGGCCTGCCGTCCCGCATCCCGCAGCCAGGCCGCGCAGGGGTCTGCTTCATGGTTCATGCCGGGCATTCTTGCCGGGCCGCGAGCGATTGCGCCAGGGGGCGTCCGCCCAGGCGTAGGGCGGAAAAGCGTCAGCGCCTTCCGCCGTTTCGCAGCGCCGCCCGGTGGCGTATGGCGCTTCGCTTATACGCCCTACGGGCCGGGACAATGCCGATCAGGGCTTGACCGCCTTCAGCGAGTAGGACAGCGGCAGCCATGGGCGGTCCGGCAGCCGGTAAAGCCGGCCTTCCGTTTCCACCATGCAGCCGAATTGCTTCCAAGCCAGCGTGTCGTGCTCGTGCAGCATGGTGAGGCGCAGGCCGGCGTCCAGCAGGGCCTGCACGACATCTGCGACAGGGTGGATGAACTGATGGGTGCGGGTGTTCAGGAGCCGCGCGGCCGGGTTTGCGTAATCGCGCGCATCGTCGATGACCAGGGCGCTCGGCTGGAAATACGGCGCGAACCAGCCGGGCATCCCGTCGGTGCCGGGAACGCCGTCGTCGAAGACCAGCGCCGCCGGGTGGATGTCGGCGAAGTAGAACTCCCCGCCCGGCGCCAGGAGGCTTGCGACGACGGCGGCCCAGGCCCGGATGTCCGGCAGCCAGGTGATCGTGCCCCATGTGGTGAACACACGGTCGAACGCGCCCTCCACCGCCGCACGCGCCTCGTAGATGTCCGATTGCACGAAGGCGGCGTCGATGCCGGTTTCCGCAGCGAGGGCGCGCGCCGCCGCGATGGCCAACCCCGAGAAGTCCAGGCCCGTCGCCGTGGCGCCCTTCTGGGCCAGCGCCAAAGTGTCGATGCCGAAATGGCATTGCAGGTGCAGCAGCCGCCGGCCCGCCACCGGGCCAAGCTCGTTCTCCTCGATGGCGTGCAGAAGGTAGGGGCCCCGCCGCAGCAGGTCCGTTTCGTAGTCGGATTCCGGCGCCAGGTGGACCGCCACGCGCTCGTCCCAGTTGGCCCGGTTGAGGCGGCGCCATTCGGGTTCGGACATCGCGAGGCTCCCCGGCCGACCCTTCCCGATTGGATGGGCGGTTCGGTGTCTTAGGACAGGGAGGCCGTCAGCACCAGGTCGTCCCGGTGCACCATCTCGTCCCGGCCGCGCCAGCCGAGCAGGCGCTCGATGTCGTCGGACCGGTGCCCGGCGATGCGGCGCGCGTCGGCGCTGGCGTAGGCGGACAGGCCGCGGGCCAGCGTGTCGCCGGCGAAGTCCTGCACCAGCACGGCATCGCCCCGCTCGAACTCGCCATGCACGCTGCGGACGCCCGCAGGCAGCAGGGAGCGCCCGGCCAGGAGGGCGCGGGCCGCGCCGGGGTCCACGATCATGCGCCCGGCCGGCTGCAAGCTGCCGGCGATCCAACGCTTGCGGGCGCTGCGCCCGTCGGGCGCCGGCAGGAACCAGGTGCAGCGCCCGCCCTCCGCCAGTGCCCGCAGCGGGTGCGGGACCTGGCCCACCGTGATGGCCATGGCGCAGCCGGCCTGCGTCGCGATGCGCGCCGCGGCGAGCTTGGTCCGCATGCCGCCGCTGGAATAGCCCGGCGGCGGGTCGCCGCCCATCGCCTCGATCTCCGTTGTGAGGACGGGGACCTCGGGGATGTGCCGGGCCGCCGGGTCGCGCTTGGGGTCGGCGGTGTAGAGGCCGTCGATGTCGGACAGCAGGACAAGCTGGTCCGCCTGCACCATCTCCGCCACCCGCGCCGCCAGGCGGTCGTTGTCGCCGAAGCGGATTTCGGCGGTGGCGACGCTGTCGTTCTCGTTGATCACGGGGACGCAGCCGAGGCCCAGCAGCGTCGTCAGCGTGGCGCGGGCGTTCAGGTAGCGGCGGCGGTCCTCCGTGTCCTCCAGCGTCAGCAGGAGCTGCGCCGCGACGGTGCCGTGCGCGGCCAGCGCGGTTGCCCAGGCCTGCGCCAAGCGGATCTGGCCCACCGCCGCCGCCGCCTGCTTTTCCTCCAGGCGCAGCCGGGGCTGCGAGAAGCCGAGCGCGGAGCGGGCGAGCGCGATGGCGCCCGACGACACCACGATCACCGACGCGCCGCGCGCCCGGCACTCCGCGATGTCGGCGGCGACGCCGCGGAGCCAGGCCGTGCGCGGCTCCGCCCGGTCCGCCACCAGCGCGCTGCCGATCTTCACGACCAGCAGGCGGGCCTGATCGAGCCGGGGCGTCACGCCAGTTCGAGGGCGGCGGGCACGGCGCGGGCCGCGTGCACCCGGCCCATCAGGGCGCGCAGCACGGCGGGCAGGTTGTCCTGCGTGGCACCCGAAAGCAGCATGACCTCTTGGCCGGATGCCTTTTCCAGCGCGGCGCGGCGCGACACGGCCTCCCGCGGGGTCATGGCGTCCGACTTGTTCAGCACCAGCAGTTCCGGCTTCTCCGCGAGGCCGCCGCCATAGGCGCGCAGCTCTTCCCGCACGGTGCGCCAGGCGCGCACCACGTTGCCGGCGGCGCCGTCGATCAGGTGCAGCAGCACGGCGCAGCGCTCCACGTGGCCGAGGAAGCGGTCGCCGAGGCCCGCCCCCTCGTGCGCGCCGCGGATCAGGCCGGGGATGTCGGCGATCACGAACTCTTCCGCGTGCGACAGGCGCACGACGCCGAGCTGGGGGTGCAGGGTGGTGAACGGGTAGTCCGCGATCTTCGGCCGGGCCGCGGAGACCACGGACAGGAAGGTGCTCTTGCCGGCGTTCGGCAGCCCGACCAGGCCCACGTCGGCGATTAGCTTGAGCCGCAGCCACACCCAGCGTTCCTCGCCGGGCCAGCCCGGCGTCGCCTTGCGGGGCGCGCGGTTGGTGCTGGACTTGAAGTGGGTGTTGCCGTGGCCGCCGTCGCCGCCGCGGCACAAGACGACGCGCTTGCCGGGCTGGTCGAGGTCGGCCAGCAGGGTTTCCTTGTCCTCCGCGATGACCTGGGTGCCGAGGGGCACGGGGATCACCACGTCGCGGGCGCCAGCGCCTGTGCGGTCGCTGCCGGCGCCGTTGCCGCCCTTGGGCGCGCGGAAATGCTGGGTGTAGCGGAAGTCGATCAGGGTATTGAGGTTGTGCTCCGCCACGAACACGACATCGCCGCCGCGCCCGCCGTCACCGCCGTCAGGGCCGCCGAACT
>CAXSEX010000426.1:0-2975 GCA_964236415.1 uncultured Acetobacteraceae bacterium
GCTTGCCGCCCATCGACCCCGCGGGCGACCGCATGATGCTGTGCGGCAGCCCGGCCTTCCTGGCCGACATGGTGGCCCTGCTGGACAAGGGGGGCTTCCACGAAGGCAGCAGCAGCACGCCGGGCGAGTACGTGATCGAGAAGGCATTCGTCGAGAAGTAGCCTGCTACACGCCCCGGAACACCGGCCTGCGCTTCTCCATGAAGGCGGTCCGACCCTCGGCGTAGTCGGCACTGTCGAAGCAGGCCGCGACTGCCCGCGCCACCGCGTCCATGTCGCGCTCAGCGGGGTCGAGCGTGGCCTGTCGCAAGATCAGCTTCATGCCGGTGATCGACAGCGGCGCGTTGGCGGCGATGCCGCGCGCGATAGTCATGACCGTCTCCTCCAGCGCTGCCGGGGCCACGACCTGGTTCACCAAGCCCATGCGCGCGGCCTCCTCCGCCCCGATCCGCTCCCCGCTGAACAGCAGCGTGGCGGCATGGGCCGGGCCAACGAGCGACACCAGGCGGCGCACCATATCGAACCCGTAGGCGATGCCGAGCTTCGCCGCCGGGATGCCGAACATGCTGCCCTCCGCCGCGACCCGGATGTCCGCCTGCAGCGCGATGCCCAGGCCGCCGCCGAGGCAGAAGCCCTGGATGCAGGCGATCACCGGCTTGTTGAACGCGGCGAGCTTGGCCCGTCCGGCGCTTGTCAGCCGGTCATATTCCCGCTGCGCGTCCGCGTTGCCCCGGCGCTGCTCGAACTGGCTGATGTCGGCGCCGGACACGAACGCCTTGTCCCCCGCGCCTGTCAGCACGACCACGTGAACGGTGGGGGCACACTCCCAAGTGTCGAGAATGTCGGCCAGGCCATCCCACATCTCGACCGACATGGCATTGCGTTTTTCCGGCTGGTTGAAGGTGATCAACCCCACCCCGTCCCGTACTGCCGCCAGCATCTTGCCGGAAGCGTAGGCCGTAGCATTCGCGTCATGGTCCATAGCAGCGTCCCCTGGCTGGACCGAAGCCTATGGCCTGTCATTCCTGTTGACAACTGAACATCCTGCTCACCAAAATGTTACATACCGCGGACACGCAGAGGGCGATGAGGCCATGAAATCAGTCATCGCCGCGCTGCTTTTGCTGACGGCCGTGCCCGCGGCGGCGCAGGAGGCTCCCGTGGCCCCGGTCGTGCAGCAGCCCGTGGAACCCAACATCGTGACGCCGATCCTCGGGCGGCAGGTGCTGGACCAGACCGGCAAGGCGGGCGGGCGCATTGTGGATGTGCTGGTCGATGAGTATGGGCAGACCCGCGCCGCGGTGATCGACGTGGGCGGCTTCATGGGGCTGGGCCAGCGCCGCATCGCCGTGGCCTGGCGCGGCCTGCGCTTCAACCCGGCCAACGGCGAGATCACCCTGCTGATCCCCGCCGACCAGATCGGCGCCGTGCCCGAATACAAGGCCGGCGCCGCGCCGGTCGTGCTCGCGAGTCCTCCCCCGTGAGATGGGACGTGTCGCGCAGCCTCAAGATGAGGCCGCCGGTGCTGACGGCCCGGAGCGCCCGCGCCCTCGACGCGCTGAACGCCCTGGTCGCCAGCAGCCAAACCGGGTTCGGCGCCTTTATCGCCGTTTACCTCACGGCGCAGGCCTGGACGCAGGCCGACATCGGCCAGGCGCTGAGCCTCGGCACAATCGTCGCGATGCTGAGCCAGCTTCCGGCCGGGGCGCTGGTCGATGCGATGCGCAGCAAGCGCCTTGCCGTGGCGCTGGGCGGCATCGCGGTTGCGCTCAGCGCGCTGCTGTTCGCCGTCTCCTCCGCCTGGCTCTCGGTGGTGGGCGCCGAGATCCTGCACGGCTTCGCGAGCTGCATGATCGGCCCGGCCATCGCGGCGGTCAGCTTGCAGTTGGCCGGGCGCGCCGGGCTGGGCGTCCGGCTGGGGCGGAACGCGCGCTGGTCCTCGATCGGCAGCGCGGTCGCCGCGGTGGCGCTGGGCGCGATCGGCACCTACGTGTCCGGCGCCGGCGTGTTCTGGGCGACCGCGGTGCTGATGGCGCTGGGACTGCTGACGCTCCGCTCCCTGCCGCCGCCGGCCGCCGAGCCGCGGGCCGTTCCCATCGCGGCCGAGACCCGCGGCCTGCCCGGCGCCATCTGGTCGCTGCTCAACCGGCGCCTGCTGGTGTTCGCCGGCTGCGTCGGGCTGTTCCATTTGTCCAACGCCGCCATGCTGCCGCTGGTGGCCAACGAGGTCACGCGCAGCACCGGCGCGGGCGCCAACCTGGTGATCGCGGCCTGCGTGGTGGTGCCGCAGGCCATCGTGGCCGCGCTGTCCCCGCTGGTCGGCCGCACGGCCGATAGCTGGGGCCGGCGGCCCGTGCTGCTGCTGGGCTTCGCCGCCCTGCCGGTCCGCGGCGTGCTGCTGGCGCTCGACGCCCATCCGGCTTACGTCGTCCCGGTCCAGGCGCTCGACGGCATCAGCGCCGCGGTGTTCGGCGTGATGCTGCCGCTGGTTGCGGCGGACCTGACCCGCGGGACCCGGCGCTTCAATTTGTGCATGGGGCTGCTCGGCCTCGCGGCCGGGGCCGGCGCGACGCTGAGCACGGCGATTGCCGGGCTGGTGGCGGATCGATTTGGCAACGGCTCGGCGCTGCTGGCGCTCGCCGCGGCGGGCTTCGCCGGCGTGCTGGGCTTGCTGGCGCTGCACGAAACGCGGGAATCGCGGCCGGGCCGGGCCGTCACGGGAGCCTTTGGCGCCGACGCGCGTTGAGTCGCAATCGCACCCAGGAGAATTCCATGAAAACCGTTTTGATCGCGACCGGCCTCCTCGCCCTGACGCTCGGCGGCCTCGCGCCGGCACAGGCGGCGGGCTGCCTCAAGGGCGCTGCCGTGGGCGGCGTCGCCGGGCATGTTGCGGGCCACGGGGTGCTGGGCGCCGCCGCGGGCTGCGTGGTGGGCCGCCACAACGCCAACAAGTCGGCGCGTGAAGCCCAGCAGGCG
>CAXSEX010000426.1:2985-4176 GCA_964236415.1 uncultured Acetobacteraceae bacterium
CCACGAGCAACACGAACGCCGCCCCCGCCACGACCGACCGCTAGACCACGCCCAGCGCTGCCGGCCCTTCCTTGACGAGGGGCCGGCAGCGGCTTGCCTCCATTCCGTGCCTTCTGCATACACGGCGGATGCCGCCTGTCCCGCCCGGCTCGACGCCGTTCACGTCTGCCAAGGACGCCCGCGCGGTTGGCGGCCCGTTGCTGCGCCTGCACCGCGCGGCGCTCGGGCGGGACCCGGATGCTGCGGGGCTTGCTGCCCTGGTCGCGGCATGGCGCGGCGGGGCGGACCTCCTTTCGCTTGCGCGCGTGCTCGCCGGCACCGCCGAGTTCGGCGCCCTGCACGGCCTGGGCGACGCCGACGCTCCCGCCGACGCGGACTTCGCCGCCAAAATCGCCGTTCAAGCGTTCGGACCAGACGGCGACCCCGCCGCAGGTGCGCTGGCCAAGACCGTGGAGGGATTGGGACGGGCCGAGGCGGTGGCTGCGGTCGCCGAAGCTGCGCCGGTGCAGAAACGCTCGCCGCTGCTGCCGGGCTTGTTCCCGGACGTGCCGCCCGACGATCCCGTCGCCTATGCCTTCTGGATCGAGGCCCATGATACGCCGCCGCCGGGTGCGCTGGCCCGCGTTACGGTGCAGCCGGGTCCACGGGTCAGTCTCGCCATGCGGACGGGCGACAGCGAAATGGAGGCCGTGCTTCGCTCCGTCGCCAGCCTCCAGGCGCAGGTGCACCGGGATTGGGAGCTGTGCCTGGCCTGCCGGCTGCACTCGCCCTGGCCGCGCCGAGCCGTCGCGGCCTTGGCTAAGTCTGATCCGCGGGTCGTCCTGCTTGACGTGCCGCCGCTCGCCTCGGCCGCCGGGGCGCTCAACCATGCCCTGTCCGCCCGCACCGGCGCGGTTGTCGGCCTGCTTGAACCCGGCGACACGCTGCCGCCCACCGCGCTGCTTGAGGCGTTGTCGGCGCTTGATCCCGACACCCTGCTGGTGTTCACCGACGAGGACCAGGCCGACCCCATGGGCCGGCGCAGCGCGCCGCGGTTCAAGCCGGGCTACAGCCCGGACGCCATGCAGGCCATGGACGTGGTTGGCCAGCTCGCTCTGTACCGGACCGGGCTGATCGCCGAACTCGGCGGCCTCGACCCGGCCGCGACGCCTCATGAAACCTATGACCTGGCCTGCCGCGCCGCGGCGGCGG